>CAZVXQ010000001.1:0-27623 GCA_964630815.1 uncultured Candidatus Saccharibacteria bacterium
GTATACGCTAGCAATTTGTCTCTAACTAGTGCTAGAACAAGTGACAAAAAAGCAAAAGATGCCAAGAGATAAGCGGCCTCATGTAGGCCGCGAATCTCTTGCCCAATAAATGTGAACCAGCGCTTGACCATTACACTATACTAGCAGATATTTATTATTTTTTCTCTTTTACAGGAAGACCTGTACGCTTTTCGGGAGTTGATACTGGAATCTTTTCATCACTGAAGATCGATCTGCCACTTCGTAAATTGGATAGAATAAGAGCAATTTCTTCATTTGTATCATTTGCCTTTTGTAAATCTTCAAAGATTTCGATTGCTTTTGTAAATTCTCGCAATCTTGCGAAAGACAATCCTAAGAAATATTTTGCATTATCATAATCTGCTTGTAACTTTATAGCCTCACTTAATGCTTGAGATGAACCTTTGTAATCTTTTGCATAATATTTGAGCAATCCCAATTGGAACAACAAAACAGGATTCTCAGGATTGAGCTGTACAGCAATACCAGCAGCTATAATTGCATTTTGCAAATCTCCCTTTGTTGCATATATCTGCGATAACAGGAATACCGCATCAAGATAATTGTTCTTTACCTGAAGAGCTCGACCAAGATCCTTTATTGCATCATCATATTTACCATTTTTTGCCTCGAAATTGGCCAAACTGAGATACAAAGATGGGTTATATGGATTCAAATTAATAGCATTGTTATATGAAGTTAATGCATTTTCGTAACCATTTTGCATCTTTATACTTGCGGCAACTTCAGCAACTCTCGCTTCCGAAAGATAATTGTAATAATTTTTTGGATTATATGAAGTTGCCTTTTTTGCATCAGATATACCGCGATTGAGTACATTATTTATATCAGTAAGAATAGCCTGAGTAGTTGAAGCACTAGTTGTGTTTGTAATTGTGCTTGCAAGTTTTTGTGCGGTTGCAACAGATATCTCTGCCTTTGATCTCCAGTAAACATCAGATTCATTTAATTTCAGGGCAGTCGTAAAAGCTTGATCGGCTTTTTCTAGATTCTGATTTGTTTCAAATTCTCGAAGACCATGTGCAAAATAGCTAAATGCCAATATTTTCTTTATATTCATGAGTCCAAGAACAATAAGGGCTAGAATGACCAAAGAGATAAGAGAAGGAAACAATTTTGAAGCTTTTGTACCAGATATTGGACTATACATTCTTTGATTTATAAGTCCATAAGAAACACTTAGACTTACGAATAAAGCCGTAATGACAAATGTTAACAAAATTATTGTATGAGTAGGAATCGTAACTAGCAATATTAACCAAAGAAATGCAGTCATCACAAATGATGACAAAAGCATAAATCTTTTTTCAAAATCATCAGGCAGTTTTTTGATAACTTTCGTAGACAAAATACCAAAAAATACAAAGAGAAGTATCCATAATATTGTACCCACAACACCGTGCGATGCGATAAAAGTTGGTACGAATCCGATACCATATTGGAATTCTGTTCCCCAAGCATTTGTACTGTTGATTATGAGTGGCTTATATGCCTGATACGCATCAGAAAATCCGTTCGAACCGACTCCAAATAGAGGATAATTTTGCAAAACGGATGAAGTGACATTCAAAGTTGTCTGCCATGGCAAGAATATTTCGAAATGAGCGATTTTGAGTTTTGTCACAACAGAATCAAGAGTTGTAGGTCCGCGATAAACCAATAATGCCAAGACAACAAAAGCAATAGTAGGAATTAGTGGTAATGATTTGGTTATACGACCTATATATCCGATACCTTGGACAGATGTTTTTTTCCATTTTTCGACGAACAAAATTATGGAAAGACCCAGAAAAACAATAGCACTAACATACCAAACCCTAACATCAGCAACAAAAACGATACCAAATAACGAAACAATAGATAGAGTCCAAAAAACTATTCGCATCCTCTTCGACAACTGAAGGAAACTCAACCCTGAAAGAGAAATAATTAGTACCAGAGCTGAAAATGTTGCCAAACTATACCAACTACCCAAAATAGAAGATGTAAGAGTGGTAAAAATCCCGAAACTCAAAAATGTCTCACCGAAAATTATTCTCAATAAATGAAATAGGAAAAGAATCAAGTAGGAAGATACCATAGCAAAATACAGGACTATAGCTCTTTCACGTTGTTTTTGAATCAGATTGTAAGTGACAAATGCAGTCAAAAACAGAGTTATTAGAAAACTAGTAGTTAGCACTTCAAATGCTTGACCAAAGAATGACTTTGCAAAATGAAGACTAAGAGTCGATGAGATAACTATAGAAACAAGTAGTAGAACACTTGTTCTGCATAATGAAGCCGGTGGCAAAGAAATTTTCTTCTCCTTCAAGACTACAAATGCCAAAAAAATAGCTGATGCTATGACGCCAATATTTATTACAAGTGATTTTATTAATTCTAGTGGTATAAACTTGCTAAACCAAAAAGAAAGAGGGGCAAGAATAACTGTAACAAGGAGAATATAGAAAGCTATATTGTCCAATTTACCAGAATCAGATTTCATAGATGAATTTCTTGAAATACCATTACTCGATACATAACTAGCATCCGAACTACCGGATTTATTTTCTAATTCATTATTCATTACATTTTATTAATTAAGTTATTTAATGCCTATATTATAGCAGAAAATAAAAATAGAAATCCACAACCTAATCTAATATCCGATAGTAACGGAAAATCCCACCTTTTTAGGGTGGGATTTTCATTTAAGTCATACCATAAGCCGAATTCTGTTGCATATGTCAGACATATGCATGACAACCATTTGTCTGGTCCCAAAATTACTTTTGAGATCGAGCGGTTCTTTTTTGATAAACCTTGCGGTTTTCAAAAACACGACCTTGCACCGAAGTAAGGATTTTGCCGTTGCAATCCTGTGTTACCACAGGCTTCATCCGTATTGCTACGGAGCTTTTGCCTTTCGACTCAAGCGTCACTGTTCGCACCTCTGGTTATTAACCTGACGGGTGTTACCCGCTACTTGTTTCCACCAACTTACGTCAGTGGCGGTGTTCGGACTTTCCTCCCTAAATTGCAAGCAATGTAGAGCGGTTGTCTGGTACAACTATTGCAATTATACCACAAATAATGGGTTTTGCAATACACTGGTATTATTATAGCCTTTTATTTTTCCAATCTTTTTATCAATTGTTTATACGCTTTTGCGTTATTTACTGCAATCCAACATTCTGACGGTATACTGACAGCAGAAAGCTGTTTCTTTTTTGCCAATATCGGAAACAATACGCTTTCGAAATCTGCTTTTTTATTTAGATCAAAATGTTTATCGAAATATGAATGCACCTCTGGACCAAGAATAGTTATACCAATATGGGTAGGAATCGGTATTTGCGGATACATCTCTATCTGATGAACTACGTTGTTTATTATCTTCATACCAGTATACGTATATGGGGTTTCTTCGACCACCACAACAGTCGCCAATCTATTTTGATCTAAGTGACCTTGTACTATATATCTAGGAAAATTACCTTTGAAATCAAGAATGACATCATCAGGGTTGTGGACAATAAAATAGTGGTTTTTTGGTATCAAATTTTGATTGATTGCATGTTTTATTGCACCACCCTTGCCTACTGGCTTTTCTGGGTCATAAGAATATTTTATGCTAACACCAAATTTTGAACCATCACCGAGAACATTTTTTATTGAATTGGCATTGTGAAATACCGATGCAACAAAATTTTTGAAGCCAGCATCACGATACATCTTTATTGCCATTTCTATCATCGTCTCGCCATTTGGCAAAAGATAAGCATTTTTATTAACCGCAACACCGTTTGTCACTTCGGAAAATCTCGAACTTTCGCCTCCTGCCATGAGTACAATCGTTGTATTTTTGACAAAATTCTCCCAAACCTCGTTTTTGATTTTTTTAGGCTTCCTTACTCGATTGATTTTTCTGCGCAGTTCTTTTAATGCCTTTTTCATTTTTTTATTGTATTACAAAAATGGATATTATTATATCCATTTTTGACTCTATCTAAACTATTTCGCAAACACCAGATACGCACGCTAACTCTTTTTTGAGATCAGTTTCGTTTTGAATCTCGTAAGTGATGATTTTTGAATAATCGATATGTTCCATTCTCTTGGCTAGTTCCTTGTAAGTCTTTTCATCGATTGCTTCATATGGAGCAAGTTTGTAAACAACATCTTCCCGAGGTAGGAACGATAATCCACCAACTATGTCCCAATTTGAATATACCCAATTTGCAACCGTAATCCACTCATCATTGCCAACAGAAATTGTAACTGAAGGATTGTGTTCGGTGTAATTTTCTTTGACCATTTTCCAATACTCGAGTTGCTCTATAGCTGTTTGATCATCTCTGAATATAGAACCATTTGGAGCTTTGACTGGAAATTCTAATACGTAAGTCGTTGCATTTTCTGGTGACTGACCTACTTCTGGAAAATGAGGTACGCCTTGATCCTTTAGCATTTTGAACAATGAATCTGTCGCTGAAATACGAATTCTTCTGATATAAAATTTTGAATGTCTAGGGTGCATACCAGAAGAACAATCCACTGTCTGAGAAAGAGTGCCAGAAGGTTTGACGCAAGTAATTGCAGTTGATTCACCGATACCAAATCTTTTGGCATATTCTTTGTTGATTTTTATTGCTTCAGCTTTGAGCTTACGCATTACTTCAGGTTTTCGGACTACTGGGGAATCCCATTGTCCTGTAATAGAGACACCGAGGAGTCTCTCTTTCTCGCAATGTTCTTTCCATTCTTTTGAGAGATAAGGGAAATTGGTCAAACTTGACTGATAAGTACCGAGTATAGTTGCAATACGCATTTTCTTGAGCAATGTCGCTTCAGTATCTTCTGCTCTAGCGACTATCTCAGATAAGTTACAAAACTGCTTTGATTGTAGAATAATCTCACCACAGGGATTTGTACCCATAGGACCAACTATATGATTGCCGGTTTGATCAAAATAGCCTTTGTATTCTTTTAGAACTTTTATTCGTCTTTCTGGAAGTGTACTTGCCAATGATCCACGATTGAATATGCCTCTTTCACCTGATCTGCTCTCTATTAGAGCCATCCACTCTTTTAGGAATTCTTCATTGCTTGGTTTGTTTATGTAAACTGCCGAATTATTTGACAAAGCACGATGCGGATGAGTCATATAGAAAGCACCTTTCTTCGCATCACGAACTAATTCATCGTTAAGATCTGAAAGAGAAATCATGGCGCTTCGTCTAACTCCTCCAGAAACAACACAATCACCAATCATACAGATAATATCGTGAAGATCGATTGTTCGAAGTCTCCTTCCCTGTCTAGCGAGCATAACCTGACGTGCAAAAGATAGTAATCGCATAAGCGGTGCTGGTCCTGAAGATTTACCACCCATAGTCTTGAGTCTTGCACCCTCTGGACGAAGTTGAGAATAATCAAACTCTATATCTTTGCCTGACGCCCATGTCTCCATACCCAAAGTTAGAGAATCTGCCCAACCTTCTTTACTATCAGGAATAACATGAGTAGGAAGTTTCTCACCGGTCTGCATCATAATCTGCGGAAATCTTTCTACATTTGCACTTTCTACTGCCCAACCAGCACCTGTACCACACATAGATATATACATAATCTCCGCAAGATCTTGGAAAGATTGAGGTGCGATAAATGAACAGTTATATGCGCAAACATTTGTAGCTGATGCGGCTTTGCCAGCAAATTGAAGCAATCTCATTGAAGGCATAGCTTGATGGCTGAGTATAGCTTCGCGAACTTCTTTGTATTCTGAATCCTTGAGCTTATTGCCTAGATTCTCTTTCATGAATTGGACATATCGATCGACAGTCTCTATCCAAGTCTCTCGCCTGCCTTCATTATCCATCCATCTAGAATATGAACGGTAATAAACAAATTCACCCAAAGCATTGCGGAAGTATTTTTTTGAATCAGTTGCCAATTTACGAACACGTTCTGGAACTTCTACACCCTGCATACGTAACTTTGAACGCTCCTCGCGATACAAAACGTAATGTTTTGCAGCTTTTACATAATCGGAGCGCATTAATTCTTGTTCTACTATATCCTGACAACCCTCGACAGTAGGAACAAAATTATTAAATTTGCGTTTAATTCTAATTAATTCTGAATAGACTTGATTTGCAATTACTCTTGCCTCTTCTATTGTACCCTCACCAACAGATGACATACCTTTCCATATCGCATTTACTATCTTTTCTATATCAAAAGGTACTATTCGACCATCTCTTTTTATAATCGTAGGGATAGAAGGAGCCTTGACCGCTCCTTTGGCGGTTGTTTTTTTCTTTTTTGGCATATGGTTACGCAGGCGATGCGAAAACTTATACTTATAATTTTTAACTTACTTAATTTTATTTTCCGTATCGACCGAAAAATAAATTTGTTTGCTTAGTCACATTGTACATCCCAAATGAAAGTAAAAAAACTGTGGACAATGATTTACATCACAATTAAATTACAAACGTAAGAGGAGTGCCAGAAGCAATGCCATTTTCTTCGGCATAACCAGCATTGAGTTCTAGAACATACTTGACTGGTTGTGGTGGAAAATAGATATTTGGATATGATTCTGGGGCAACATCTTTTTCAATTCCAATTACTGTTTTATTTTTATCGATCCAAATAATATCTATCGGAAAAGACATGTTTCTCATCCAAAAACCTCGCGAGGCAACTACCGGAAAGACGAAGAGCATACCAGAACCAGGGTCCATGGATTGGCGACCACTAAGTCCTGTTTCTAACTGTTCCGAAGATGTTGCAAGTTCAGCCTTAATATATCCGTTTGGAGCATGAATAAGAGTCTCTTTTGCTGAAATAGTATTTTTGCTTAGATATTCTTCTAAAGTAGGCAATGAATTGTTGCTAGATAAATACATTACAAGAGCAACCAGACCAAATATTCCTATAATTGTTGTAAAAATGTAGCTACTATAATTTGTTTTATTTTTCATTTAATTTCTTATACTCATAGTCTTCAATAAACTGATAAGACCGGTAATAACTAAAGCAGCCGATACAACAATAATCATACTCGGTTCTTCTGCGATAGACAAACCGTAATTTTTTAGATAAATGAATGCTCCGACTATTATAATAAAATAAGGAAACATGATACTTGTATTGGAGATACTTTATGCTAGCATTCTAGCATACAAGCTAATATTTAATATATGGAACCGATCAATATTCTGCCAATCTTAGTATCATCATTAGTTGCTTTTGGTATTGGTTCATTCTGGTATTCACCTTTTCTTTTTGGGAAAGAATGGATGGAAGGAAGAAAAATACAACAAGAGTCAATAGAGAAATTTGCTGTAATACGTTCATACGGTATTCAATTTTTGTTTACCGTAGTATCTTTCTCAGTTTTAGCATTTCTAATAAGCATGGCGGAGGTACGATCAAGTACCGATGGCTCTTTCGTAGGTCTTCTTGCCTGGATCGGTTTTATCCTTCCCATTTCCCTTTCTAGTGTCTTGTGGAAAAGAGATACTTTTACATTATTCCTAATCGACGTGGTCTACAATCTAGTAATAATAACAATCGGTGGCGCAATAATTGGCGCTTGGAGGTAGGCACTATCATAAGCATATGCAAATAAGGCGCTTCGGCGCCTTATTTTATTTTGTCAGTTCAGTCAATTTAGATCTTGTTTTTGGACCAACTATACCATAACCTGGATCTTGCTCAGAATCGACGATTTTATATTTTATCTGTAATTTCTTTATTGCACCAAGAGTTTTTTCACCAAAAAAACCAGAAATAACCCCTTCTGGATATATATCAGGTAACATTAATAATTTACGCTGTAAAATCCTAACCTGATCGCCAACCGCACCATATTCTAGATTTAGTTTGATAGAATTATTATCAGATGAATTATCTTCACTTTGAAACATACTTGCCCTCGTTAATGGTCCAAAATTGCCAAATGCAGGACTAATACCAAACTTAACTTGATATGCCACTAAAGCATTCTTCGTCAGAGGTCCAAAATAGCCAGTATCATAACCTTGAGATAAATAACCAAGATTTATTAAAATATTTTGAAATTTTTTTACATCATCACCAGAATTACCCATTATCAGGTCATTTTGTATAAAGTTATTACTAGAAATTTTTTTGACTGGTGAGACCGGATTTGCCGACAAACCGAACAATCTTGCATAATAACTTGAATAACCGCCAGAGCTAGAAGAATTCGATGGTGCAGATGATGGAGAAGGAGTAGGTGTTGGTGTAGGGGTTGGGGTTGAACTTTCTGCCAATGTAGTAGTCGATGATTGTGTCGTTGTGGACCAATTACCGGAAGAATCCCTTACACCAATTTCAAAAGTATAGCCTGTATTTGGATTCAGACCAGAACTAGTCCAGCTAGAACTAATGCGACCGGAATATATACCAGCGGTAACATTGTGGTATTGATATGGTAAAGAATCCAAAGCAATGTTATCTGAAGATCCAGTAGAAGAAGCTGTAATACTACTTGATGTTACGTCTGAGTAATTTATCGATCCTGCTGTTGGAGCCACATTATCTGGTACGGTATAAACCAATACTGAAGGATTGGTCCAATTTTGAGCATTTGTGACTGTTATATTACTTGAACCTATACTAGAACGATTAATCTTATATGAAAATAGTGATGTTCCAGTTGCCATAGTTACTGTTACTGATCCGGTACCACTATATCCATTTGAGGTTACGAATGTGTCCGAGCTATTGCTACTTGTTAGAGTTATGGTCTGTGTACCGATTGATGCCCAATTTTCTAACATAAGAGTAGTCGAAGCAGAAGCTACATTTGCCTGACCACTAATAGAAGTTGTAGCAGTAAGATTTAGACCGAGCGCCTTGGCAGCTGCCGTTGCCCACATATTACCTAGAGCCAAAGCTCCGTTTGCATTTGGATGGGTCTGATCAGCTTGTAGAGAGGTAAGATAATCTTGGAAATAACCGTAGGCCACCTTATCACCCGTAACAATAGTCGAACCATTTACAATGGTATCCAATTTTGCCATATATTGATTTGTCAAATTTGTCGCTGTTTCATCTGTAGCATTACTATTTGCTCCAGCTGGAATATATGTTGGGTAGTTGATTATAACTTTCGTAAAACCATTTGAAAATAAACTGCTAATTATACTTGAAATGTTTGATATATAAGTGGTCGAAGAAACGTGATTTGACGTAGCGGCATCGTTTGCACCCAACATGATGATAGCAACAGTTGCCGGAGGACTAGCAGATTGTGCAGCTGATATTGCTGTATTCAAATATCCAGAACCTGCTCCGGCAAGCCAGTCGGCAGTCTTTGAACCACTATGACCTTGATTTAGAACATTTACAGATCTTGTACCATACATATAAGTTAAAGCAGTGTCCATTTTTGATGGAGGATCTTGACCCGCAGAAAGACCGCTTCCATATGTAATGCTGTCACCTATTGCAAGAATGCTAAAATTCGATGACATGGAATCTGTGACAGAATTGTTCGTTATTGTTGGATTTTGTAGAGTCAAACCGAGAATCGATGTGGTGGCAGTAGAATTTCCAGTATCAGTAACAACTGCCCTATAAAACCACGGACCATTGGAAGGCGGAGTATCTGAGAGAGTGCTATTTGTAGCTCCTGCTATAGCATAAGTAGACCCAGCAGTAAAACCTCCTGT
This sequence comes from uncultured Candidatus Saccharibacteria bacterium, assembly GCA_964630815.1. Taxonomy (GTDB): domain Bacteria; phylum Patescibacteriota; class Minisyncoccia; order Phycocordibacterales; family PALSA-1337; genus C7867-002. The sequence goes on from CAZVXQ010000001.1 coordinate 9,738, forward strand.
ACTCGATCTATACCACTGATATGAATAAGATAGCGTTCCATTGGAAGCGGTTACAGATAAGTTGAATGTCGTCGGAGTTGCTGATGTTAAACTTATACTACTAATAGATAGTGGAACTATCTCAACTATATCTGCCGTTGTAATAGATGTAATATGAACACCTGTAGTTCCATTAACTGCGGCACTACCGGAAAACCAAATACCAGCTTGTCCCCCAACCTGTAATTGAGCTGGTGGAGTTGTGTCGGTGTAAGTTATAACATCTGTACCATTCACAGTCACCGTTATGATAGGGGTTGATACTCCAACAACTTTTGCTACAAAAGTGGGCGATCCACTAGCCCATGCATAATTGTAAGTCGCAACCGCACTTCCAAGAGTGCCATTCAATTCTTTGTATACTTGAAATGCATGATTGACTCTGTTGTAAATCACAATATAACCATATTTACCATCACTACTTGAACGCAGAAATACGCCAGCATTATCGCCAACATCAGTTAAAAATGACATTGGGGCCGAAATACTATAGTCTGTTCCTGTTGGAGCCCAATTTGATAGATACAAGATTGCTGGTTGTGCAGTTGAAGAATATATCGTATGAGTTCCGGATCCACTGTTATAAATAGTAATTTCACCAGCACTCCAATTACTTGCTTTTGACCAAGTATGTCCAGAATCACTTGTGTGAGCAGACAAAGCAGTGCCGTTTGTATCGTTAAAAGTATCACTAAGTACTGCCGCGTGAATTATTGAAGGTAAACCAAAAAAGAATGATAAAACTATGACACCTACAAAAAAAGATCTATAAGAAAACTTAAGTTTCATTATGCACATTTTATCATCAAATTTTATTGACGCAAACGATTGAGTCTTATTATAAAGTTGAGCCTACACAATAATACTTGAAGTTTGCATCACAAGCAGTATTACCGGTAGCTTGAGCATCCAAAAAAGTACCTGTAATAGAATTGCTTAATAATGCTGGACCTTCTAGATAAAATCTAATCTTGTAGCTTTTTTTATCTGCAGACACCACATAGCCATAACTATATTGATAATCAGAAGCTGTTTTGTACAATGGATCCTGAATAGAACAACCATAATAGATTGGTCCTCCACCAACAGCAGCATATGCGATGTTTAGAAGAGAAAAATATGGTGACATTGGCTCTTTGGAGATGGTTGCCTTAATTAGGTTTTCAGAATTAAGAGGTGTAATCATATCTACCCAATTATGAGGAATACTTTCATCAAAAGCTGGTGCAACCGTATTGTCAGGATAAACACCATGATTGAGATAGTATAATGCCAAAGCTTTTTGAACTTCTTTTATTTGAGTTATTCTTTGCGCATCGCGACCTTTTGCCTTTGCACCTTCTAGAGCCACAAGGACGGTAGAAGAAAGAACTGAAACGATAGAAATAACAACTAACAATTCAATAAGCGTAAAACCTTTATTTTTATTCATTGCTATATTATAACATTAATAATCAATTATAATTTTATTTAATAAATTTTGATATCATTGCTCTTGTTTTTGGACCAAAATACCCTACCGCTGGATAAATATTATTAGCAACCTGGAATTTTATAAGAGCCTTCTGAGTCAAATTCCCAAAATAATCTGACTCCTTACCGAATGAACCATCACCCGACACTGAAATAATAAAACCATTAGCATTCAATACTTTTTGTAAATTTCTAACATCTTCCCCTCGACTTCCGATACTAAGGTCTTTATTAAATATGAAGGATCTCGATACCGGTGCGGGATTTACAATCTTTGATACAACTGGAATACAAACAATCGAGCTAATTTTCTTGTTTAACTCATTAACTTTAGCTCGCGTTGCTCTTCCAAAATAACCGTTTCCAACACTTAGACCCGACGGCTTCAAAACTGAAGCAAAATGAAAATTCTGAAACTTTATTAGAGCCTGCTTGGTTGCTGGACCAAAATAAGTAGTCTCCTTACCTTTTGAACCATCACCAGATACAGCTATCAAATATCCGGAATTATTTAAGAATTTTTGAAGTTCACGCACATCCTCGCCCTTAATGTTTTGATATAGATCTCTAGTAAACACAAAACCAGAAGTCAAAACAGTATTTAAACAATTTGTTGACAATAGATTTGTTGAAGTAGATAAATACGCACTTGAAGTAGCACTTACAAATAACGTAGATATACTAGAACCACCGCCTCCTCCGCCACCACCTCCACCTCCTCCTCCAGATGAAGATCCACTAGATGAATTCGATGAGGTGGTAAAAGTATAATCATTAGAATACGATGTATTTGAAAATGCATCCTTTGAGACCACTCGATAATGATAAAGAGTAGATGCAGACAAACCAGATAACACGACAGAGTGAGACGTAACCATCGAAGTATTTAAAGTGGTAGAGGATGTATAAGAAGAAGTCAAACCGTATTCTACCTGAGAATCAGATGTCTCATCAGTTGACCATGTTATCGTAGCTCCGGAAGTAGATAAACTACCAGCAGAAACAGAAGATACGACAGGAGCCACTATATCTGATCCTATTGAAAATGTCCTTGTGACGGTATCAGAAATATTGCCCGCCTCATCTTTTGATTTAACTTCAAAACTGTAGGCTCCTTGAGATAAATTTGAGTAATCAGCAACTGTACTTGCTGTCCATGATGACCATGTTGAATATGGATCTAAACGATAAGAATAAAGTAGTGCATTTGGATTTGTACCCGTTGCAGCCACGGTCTGTTCCTCGTCAAGATCACCTGCTTCTGGTATCGATGTATCATCAATAGCAAACCAAGTAATCCTTATATTGTCATTTGAATTATCATCAACCACACTCCTTGGCGCATTAGCAATAACAACATTCGGCTTAGTTGTATCAGATCTAGAAGACAAAGATCCTGCCAATATTGCAGATCTAAAGGTTGAAGTAGAGATATTATTTCCAACTATATAAATTGGTGTTCGTCCGATCGGGAAAATTCCTTCTTGAACCGATAGACTATTACCCATTAGATCATAGACCTGATAGTTTGAAGCTAATAATGAAGTTGATAAGTTTTTATTGCTCAAATCTTTTGTCCAGATAGCAAGTGTTGGAATACTATTTCTTTCAAAGAGAAAAGCAAAAACTTGGGAATCGATACTCAAATCACCCCACGTCGTTGAATAATCAATAAAATTACCAGCAATTGCATAAGCTATGCCTTTGAATGAAACACTATCATCTACATTGATAAAAGTCGGTTGACTAGAAAAAGGTGAGTCAGTAATTCTTGAATCATAATAATAATACTTAGTCATACCCCCACCGATACTCTGTATAAAATTTTGTACGACTGCCTCAGGTTTTTTTAGAGAATTACGATAAAAGTTTTCTGCATCTTTATAAGGATAAATTTGTCTTCCAATGACTGCATATCTAGAATATGGACCGACAAAAGAACCAAAATCCCATGCACCTGTTTCGGTATTCCATACTGGCATCGAATATGGAGTTATTATCTCAGTCCCAGCAGTTTCTGCTGGTGTACCACCGGGATAAGCGTGTGTAGAAAAAGCATCGATATGTGTTCGCCAATCCCAAGCTGGATATTGTGATTCTAAGCTTGCCACAACATCTTCCATAAAACTATAAGGTGTTCCTCCCATAGCTACTATCTTTGCTGTTGGATCGACAGATTCTATTTCATCAACTGCGGTTTTCAACATCTGAGCATAATATGAAGCAGACCAATGAAAGTTTGGTTCATTTTCTATTTCCCAATACTTAACCCATGTCTTGTAGTGATCAACGGTGCTATGAATATAATTTGCCCACTTAGTAAGATTTGGATAGCCATTTTCTTCAGCGGCATAGCTTGGCACTGAATATATATCGAGCGTACCGAGCAAAACAACTCCACTATTGTAAATTTGAGTTATAACATCATCATACCAATTAAAGTTATTTTCTGTTGGCTCAATGAAATACCAACGGAAAAAATCTGCTGTACTAAGACTTCTTGCATTATTTATACCCAGTCTTTTTATTAAAGATAATTGATAATCAGAAATATTTGTGTGAGTACCCATAAAAGAAGATGTTGCGGTGCCTGATATAGGTCTTGGAACTATAGAATATGACATTTCCTTATCGCTCAAATTTTGTCCAGAAACCCAATAGACAATTCGAAAGGCGCCAAGCTTATTTGTATCAAGATCAACAGTTTGGGTTTTTATTTCTCCAGGAGACAAATCAACACTAAAGTTCGATGATTTTACAGTGGAATTTTTGTAATCAAAAACATCGTAATATACTGTTCTTGTCACTGCTGTTGAAGATGAGTTATAGATTGTCATAGAACCAGACAGAGTATCGTCTTCATAAAAGATATTCCCTTCTTTATCGGTATGTAGACCAAGCTCAACAGTACAACAAGGTGCATAATCTGAAATTAACCCCTCCTCAAGTTGAATATCATCGATCCATACACTCGTATCGCCACCATTAACGAATATTTTTATTTTGTATTCAGATGATGGGTATTGCAAAGCATAACCACTCACACTAAATCTTTGCCATGAACTATTAACTGTCCCTGTAGTATCAAATTTACGAGTATCTGAATAGCTATTGATCAAACCATAGGTTATTGACGCGGTTTGACCAGATGCGGTCTTGGCCCAAAATGACAAAGTGTATTTTTTATTTGGATTGAGATGGTATGGCTTCGAATGAACTATTTGATATATCGCATTTGTTGTTGTACCTACCCTATTTTTTACCAGTCTCATACTTGAGCTACCCGAATATGAAACAGACTGATCCCAAGCATCACTAAAAGGTACGAAATAATAAACTCCCTGAGTTGCAGATGTTCTACTTAGAATAGACCAATCAGCAAAAACTCCAACTTCAAATCCACTATTCTGTATTAGATTGCCTTTATTGGCAGTACTATCGTCCATGACGGTCGGATACAGGGAATTTATTACAACATCTGTATCAGAAACCATTTCATTTGGGTTATCTGTTATATAAATTCCATAAAGCAAAGCATTTTCTGTTGTAAGTCCGCCCTCAGTCCTATTTGTCGTAATAACTATATAATCAGCACTTTCCGATGTTGTAATACTCCCAAGTGAAGTCCATAATCCGTCTTCATCTGAAGCATTAGGTACAGTAATACTAGTTGAGGCATTGGCAAGGCTTGCATGATAACCACCAGGAGAAGTTCCCTTTACAAAAACATAGTACGTTCCAGCGTTAAGTGTTTTATTCAAATTCACAACCATATCTAGCTTTGACAATCCGGTACGAATACCACAGACATAATATGGTGTAGTGTAATAGCAACCACTTCTAGTCTGCTGAGAAACATCTAAACCACTATTCATGATTGCTAAATTACCATCAAACGTTCCTGCTGGATCTGCAAAATCTTGAGACACCTGTTCACTCATCTTCTCGATTCGTACTTTATCAAATTTTATATTGGCAGTTCCACCATAAATCACTAAAGTATGATTTCCTGGCGACAAGTTTTGAAGACCGGTGCTCGATTCCGTCCAGTAAAGAGTTCTCCATTCATAACCACTAGTTGCTTCACCGATAAAATAGCTTCTGGTCGGTGTATCTCCATCAACGCTAGCATATACATCAAAATCAAATCCTGCATCAACCATCATATCAATAACATAGTTATCTGTATCCGTAACATTAAAATAATAAGTCATCGTGCCACTATTGTCAGGATCTGTGGTAGCTACAGAAGAAGATACGTATGTACCATTATCTACAAATGTTGAAGTAATTTCGGAATCTTCTGACTCGATAATAATACCTCCGGCAGAATATGTTGAAATCGAAGCGGTAGTCAATATATATTCTGACGATGTTGCAATATTTTGAGATGAATCTCCGGAAACAACAACATAATAATATCTAGTACCAGCGGTTAAACCTGACGCTTGAAGTGAATGATTTGTTGTTAACGTACCGCTGTATACAGACGAAGAATAGTTACCACTACTTATACCGTATGCCACCTTAGATGTAGCAGATTCATTAGTGGTCCATGAAAATGTCGCTATAGTCTGTGAAGACGAACTTGCAACACTCGATATTGTTGGGGCGGTCTCATCAAGTGCGGAAGTAGTGAAAGTATAATCAGACGATGATTGCTGATTACCATTTGGATCAGCAGACACTACTTGGTAGTGATATGTTGTTGACGGAGACAGATTGGTAAGACCCAAAGAGTGGTTGAAAACATATGATGTTGAGGTTGTAGAGAGGCCATATCCGGATGTGAGCCCATAATTTACTGTTGAACTAGATACCTTATCTGTAATCCAATTTACAGTTGCCACAACAGAATCTGCAGATGAACTTATCGACGATATGGCTGGAGCAGTTACACTACTTCCTGCAGTATACAATTCAGCAATTTCCGACGAATTTAATACGCGATTGTATATTCGAACATCGTCGATAGTAGCCTCGCCGTAATCGGATGTGCTTCTTGCTAAATATCTAACCGAAGGTGTACCTGTCCAAACCCCCAAATTTGTGCTATTAGAAGCACCTGAAGCACCATCAAAATAATACTTAACCACTTCTGATGACTTCGAAAAAGTCATTGATAACATATGCCAACCATTTGGATCAGTCATAGATTTTGATCCTTGTTCCAAAGTATTATTTGCATTATATCTCCATAATAGATTGTTGAAATTTGATTTTGATATTGATATATAATTTTGTGCATCGACATAGATATGAATGAATGTTTCTGAAGTCGAATTATTCCAATTTGCATTTACCCACATCGATATAGTACCTTCTGAAAAATCGCTTCCGAACCCAGTTAGAGAAAAAGTTCCATAGTTGGAGTTTCCATCAAAATACAATCCTCCACCAGTCTTACCGCTTACCCATGTTGCCCCACTAATACTTCCATTGTTAGAATTGCCACTTAGGTCGTTAATGGTAGTGCCAGAACCCTCCTCGAACTGCCATGTTCCAACTAGATTTGTCAAAAGAGACGCTGATGCAAAATCAGGAATCAATAGACATGATAAAAATACAAAGAATATCAATATATAATTATTCCAATCCAAACCTGATTTCTTTTTAGGAAAAGTCTTCATGCTTTCATGCGGTTAACTTTAATTATACAACCTATTTGGATTATAAACTTGAATTATAAACACTTATCTGAAGAAAAATCGTTATGTCCTCTACCTTCATAACATTTGTACGTCTGACTAATATCTCCAAAAATCCAATTACCATCTATATATTCAACCGAAGCGATTTTGCGCATTGCTGAAACTGAATCATCTCTTAATCCGGAATATATCGCTACAATATATGAGATACCGTCTTTTGTATAAGTTACGATATTCAAATCTGAACAATCCATTTCACGACAATCACCCCATTCCCTTTTTACCAAATTACGTGCTTGATCTAAAGACAAGTCTAACTCAGAAGTAAATTGGTCAGTAACGGTTGGAACAACAACACTGCGAGTAGAAAATGTAAAGTAGCCTATTATCGTCAATATACTAATTGTTAATAAAATTTTCAGATCTTTCATACACTATATTATTACAAAAAATTATTGACATAGCTATGACAATGGGGAGTCGAAGCTTACAGCTTCGGTACAGGTTTCGTTAGGTATCAGAATCAGAGTAATACTTCTATATATTTTTTAAAGCAAATGTTTAACCCCGCACATGCTTTCGCAAATGCGGGGTTTCGGAAATCTTCAAGAGGTCATTCCGTTTGACCACTGCCATCTTCACACTTTCGCTGTCTACGTCGATCTCCACCGATCCAGCGACCTTCCTTATCGCGCAGGCCGGTGTCCATTTCGGACTGCCACCGTGCAATATGCACCTCCAGTGGCGTATTCAGCCATCTCTCAAGCGCACGCCGATCCTCAATCGACAGCTCTCCCGAGAGTACGTTATCGGTGGAAGGAGCGTAAACTGTCCACCCATCATCTTCCTCAATGATGTACGAACCCTCAAATCGCGCCGCACATTTGCATGCGGCCTCATAGGGGGTTCCATCCTCGGGTCGAAGACAGGAACGACAATTGCGGCCAAAGAAGGCGGCATCCTCATATCCTTCTGGCGGGATATGGCTCACACTGATCCTTTCTGCTTTTGAGGCAGAAAGAATTGTTGAGCTCTACTTGATTTTATCAATTCAGTCTGCCCCTGTTTGCACAAGAGCTCTATTATGACACTATCACGTAATCTAACATTTGTCTAGGTAAACGGGGAGTCGTATACATCAAATGTACTTGTCTAACAATCTATGTATACTTTCATAAATCGTTACGAAGGCAAACTAATTTCATAAAGTCTATAATCTGCAATGCTTGCAGTATTTGGTTTTCAGAACTGATGGGTGTTAAGTATTATACAAAATTCGTGCCGCAATCACTAAGTGCTGTGCTTACTTGATAAAGTGCACAATGTACGCATGTTCACAGCCTTGTATTGACTTTTGGCCTGGATCGTCTATACTAAGGTAGTCATTAGAAAACGCCAACCTGTGTGGCGTTTTCCTTTTTATCTAGAGGTCCTTCTTAATCTTGAGCTTCCACAAATCTATATCTGCGTAGAAAACTGAGTCCTTCTTTTCAGCTATAAGTTCACGAAGCTTGGTTGAGAATCGAGACACAGAATAGCGTGGAGCAACCTTAATCTTCTTGGCACTTGAAACAACATATACTTTGACCCCCTTATTTACAGCATTTTTTATCACGTATTCAAAATCACCATCGTTAGTAAACATCAGGAATTCTACACCTTCTTTAGCTAAATTAGTTGCGTCCACCGAAAGTTCTGCATCACAATTAGATTTCCATCGAACAGTCCCTTCCGTTTTATAATCAATTTCATTTGCACACTTCGGACAAGCAATTTTAATGACTTTACCTGGATTTTTGTAGATGTTATAGGGCTTATTTTCTCAATACAGTTTTAACAGTATAGTATCCAAGTTGCTTTCCGGTAGTGTCATAAAATCTCCCATTCTTCTCACTAACAGCTTCAACGGGGTTAATAAAAAATCTATATCCAATAACCAGAAGAATGATCAGGACAATGATCGATAGAATAATACAAAGATATTTATTCATATTATGGTTCATTTTGATTTATCCAGTTTATAAAATTATCTTGTTCAATTTTGAAATTTGATTCAAAATTCACTTTTTTGGATAGACTCAAAGATAGAAGCCATTCTCTAAACATTCCAAATGCCTCATAAGCTCCCTTTTTGCAGCGTAGACCGTAATCTGCTAAAATTTCATTCATTTTTACTTTATCCGACTTTAGATTAAGTGCACCGAGATCTTGTCCAATTTGTGTTAAACCAGACTCGCGGACGACGTTATAAGCAAGAGTTTGGCACTGTTCTAAAACGTATTGAGACTCCATTGCAACTGCATTTTGATGGATTTTCCAATAGCCAGCGATCAGGATCAGCAATCCAATTACTATCAAGAGTAGATATTTACGGCCGTGAAGTACTTTTCCTAGTATTAGTAATATTAAAGATAGTAATGATGAATATAAAGCAAGCATTATTATAAATCCCAATGGTTCCAGGTCGCTGAAATTAACTTTTATTCCACCAGCAATTTTAATAATTGAAGCAAGAACATGGACAGAAAAAAAACTTATTCCGACCGTTATAATTCCAACAAGAATAACTGAGCAAATAATCTGTAAAACTGTTGGATTACCTGACTTTCTAAGAAAGTTAAGAGCCAAAACTACTGCCACAGGAATCAACATAAATAGACTTAGAACAGAAGTCGCTAATAGCCCATTATTTAACAGCTGATCAATACTAGAATAAGTGCCCACGAATGACGGGGACCATGGGGAAAATATGTAAGGGATTATCAAAAATAATATCGTAAAACCAAGGAAAAATAGTGATAGTAATTTTGAAATCCTTTGATTCAGTGTAGTCTCATTTTCCATGATTATTTTTGACAAATATTTTGAGAATTAAATCTAGAGGCTTTGTTAAGATAACCTGTACTATCAACACAGTAGAATTCACCAGTTGTTAACTTAACAGTTACAGCATAATTTTTTCCATCCATACAGCTAATATTATTACCTACTTTTTCCTTTAGCTCATTCAAGGTTTTAGTAAATACAGTTCCTGTTGACTTACAAATTTCTGAATAATCGGTATGAGAATCCAAATACAATTCTGCTCCTGGTCGTAGGCCGGCAATCGTAGATTTAACCTCATTATCTTGAGCAGTGTTGCCTGCCTGCTCTACAAATTGTGATACTTTGGTAGTATCAAATGATATTGATTCTATTGCTGATGAACCTTTCATTAACCAATCTTGGGAGCCGTTTCTTGAAACTATCGTCGCGAAAAAGAGAACGGTCGTACCATTGTATTTTAATGGGACAAAGTACTGAACACTTTTTGCTGTTGTTTCGTTATAACTGACTTTATAACCATTTTGTCCACCAATTGACACATCCCCCTTCGTATAAGAGTGGTTTGGCAAGGAACCTAAGTAAGTTAATTGTTTTTCGTTTTCAGCCAAAGCATTCGCTCTTCGATCAACACCTACATATATTATGCTGTCGTAGGTTGGTTCTGATTTAAGTGGATTTACTAATACAGACTGCTGAGTAGTTTGGGTCTTTGGAGTCTCTCTTAGACTATTTCTATCAAAAAAATTCACCGTATCCAGTGTCTTTTCAATTCCCCAATCTTCTGGATACATAAAGCTGAACAAGCCAGAAAGGTCTGTATATTTATTCGTGGAATTTGAAACTGACTTGACAGAAAGATTTGTATTTCCATTAACATTCTGTGATTGAGACGTTTTTGCTTCCCTAGAGTAATAATATACTCCGCCTCCAATTGCTAAGACTGCAATAATTATTAAAATTGGCACGACGAACCCTTTTTGTGAATTTTTCATAGTAATTTTTTTAAATATAAATTATTATGTTGGTATTACTGTACCACATATAGGGAAGTTTCTCCAGAGTGTCCTGATGGTAAGGAGATCGAGTTTATCTTTACCGCTTTCTTGCCACCTGTTCGCCCCTGTGCGCGATTTTCTGCTCCAAGTAAGCCATTTCCCCAACTTTGAACGTATTCTCTACCGTGTCGGCAAAATTCGAGAATTACGTAGTTTACGGTTTTACCCCACCCCTCACATCACTATACTTATCGCAATCTGGTGATATTATGATGTTCACGACATCCACAACGTTCACACGATAAGGCTAGGATATGGGCCATATGTGAACGTCGCCATGAAAATGTGAATGTATATGGAGTAATTACCTCAATGGAAAATTGACCTTTGGAAGAAGCTGATTCTGAACAAAGATGGAGAATTCGACGAAAAAACTCGATATACATAATTTCCGTTTCTTTGAGCCTGCCGAATAACGCGTGCTCATCCGCAGCAATGTTCAGAAAAATATCTACAGGATAAACATTGCTGCTAAGAATGAGTCGCTCATGAATATAAGCGGCAACAATACTCCTTTGGAGGATTCATATTTCTATTTCGATCCGGCTCATACTATTAGTAATTCTAACAAAAGAAAACTGCAGACACATGGTTTCCGTGTCTACTAAATGGGGTCCATATCAGTGACCCTACGGGGAGTCGAAGCTTACAGCTTCGGTACAGGTTTCGCGCGGTGCTCGCTTCGCTGCGCGCCGCATGCTCAACCTTTTCGACTCCCCGCCGCTCGCGCGCAGGCGCGAGCTTAGGCTCACACTCGCTACGCTCGTGTGACCCTCGTTAGTGGAGATTGGAACCAGATTATTACACAAATAAAGTATTTTAACCAAAAAGCCCCCTATTAAGGAGGCTTTTTGGTTAGCACTCTGGAAGATTTAGGAGATTATCCTTTCCTGTCCAGTCTGGAATTGTACGAATGTACGGGTCTCGACCGGCGCCAGGATAAACAACTGTAACCCATGCTACTGAACCAGCCACACTAACGTAAAACGAATCGGTACGGTTCTCAATTAGACGAATCACATGCTCACGCGTATGAATGACACCGTCATATCTTACATGAGTAATATGTTCGTGCGTGCTATTACGATTCGGCTTGCGAATCGCTGTAATTTGATGTTGCGACATCTTTGTAATTTTAAAGAGTGAATAATATGGTACTTACTGCCTAATGTTTCTGTCGGTTATATGGAGATTGGTTCGCAGGCTTGAGAGAAACATGCTTCACTGAAGCTTGATTACGAACGCTATCTTCAGAACGACCGAGCTTCAATCCGATAACTCGTGTAGGTGTGTTGTCTGCGGCAAGGGTACGAAGTGTTTTCGTCTCTTGTGCTGACCACGGCTTCCCAGAGTTTCTGATGTAGTATGGTTTTCCTGCCATTTGGTTTTAGCGTTATTGAACACTTGATAATCATCTCTTGGCCAAGAGATGGCGAGAGCGAAAGTGTCGTCTTCGCTGACGCTGTTCGGAGAAGCGTTCTCTGACGAGAGTGGCCAATCCTCATGCGTAATTATAAATCTATATTTTGAAAATGCAAGCTTTTTGTTCAATACATTGTCAACAGTTTATTGACACGACAACTCAATAGGCTATAATTGACGTATGAACCCAATCCAAGAAAAACTCATAGAGCTATCACAAAAACACAATATTAAGAAAATGGGCTTAAGACATATAGGAAGACTTATCGGCATTGAACATCCCCAAACCATAAAGTACCACTTACAAAAACTCGGATTACTTGATGGTAGTAAGAAGCAGAGACCTGATGTAAAGAAAATTATTATTCAAAAAAAACCTAAGCAAGAACTTATTTCTGTACCTATTTTAGGACTTGCTAACTGTGGAGATGCGACCATGTTTGCCGATTCGAAGGTCGAAGGTAACCTAATGCTTTCTTCCAAATTATTGTCTTGCAGAGATTCACGTAATTTATTCGCAGTCCGAGCAGTTGGTTCTTCTATGAACCAAGCAAATGTAAATGGAAAAAATATTGACGATGGCGATTATGTTGTTGTTGATGGTAAAGATAATGATGTCAAAACAGGCGATTATGTCCTGTCCGTTATTGCTGGGCTAGCAAACATTAAAAAGATTGTCAAAGATGATTCCCAAAAACAAATTGCCCTGATATCTGAATCGAAGCAATTCTTTCCGCCAATTTACCTTCACTTGGATGATTTAAACGATTATATAGTTAATGGTAAGGTTGTAGATGTTATAAAAGAATCAAATGATACGAATGATATTCGATACGAACCCCTTTAATAGGTTTGTTATGATAAAATTAACATATGAACATAGATATTATAGAAAATGAGAATCTACCTATAAATAGATTAAAAAGTCTTGCTAAAGAATCTACATCTGTTAGCGCCAATTTAATTCTTGGTGATTGTCTCGATGTGCTTAAACAAATTGAATCGAATTCTGTTGATTTAGTTGTGACTTCACCGCCCTATAGTGACCAACGAGGTTCCACTTATGGTGGCATAAAACCAGAAAAATATGTTGAGTGGTTTACTCCTATAACTGCAGAATTATTGAGGGTTCTAAAACCTACTGGCACTTTTGTACTGAACATTAAGGAAAAGGTTGCTGATGGTGAAAGGCATACTTATGTATTAGAGCTTATTTTGGAGATGCGCAAACAGGGATGGCTTTGGACTGAAGAGTTTATTTGGCACAAAAAAAATTGCTATCCGGGTAAATGGCCTAATCGATTTAGAGACGCATGGGAAAGACTTTTGCAATTCAACAAGGACAGAAAATTTAATATGTACCAAGACAATGTAATGGTACCTACTGGTGATTGGGCTAAAACAAGACTCAAGAATTTAAGTGAAACTGACAAAAGGCGTGATAATTCCAAAGTTGGAAGCGGTTTTGGTAAGAACATATCTAAATGGGTTGGTCGTGATATGGCTTATCCAAGTAATGTTCTGCATATGGCTACAGAAAGTAGTAATAAAAATCATAGTGCTGTATTCCCTAAGGAGTTACCTACGTGGTTTATTAAATTATTTACAAAACCGGGAGATGTTGTGTTAGACCCTTTCCTTGGTTCCGGTACGACTTGCATTGTTGCTAAGCAAATGGGGCGTAACAGCATCGGCATTGAGATAAAAAAAGAGTATTATGATGTTGCGAGTACAAATGTCGCTAGCGTACAATCATCACTTCAGCTTTTCTAAATTTATGACTAAATTAAATCAAGAAGAATTATTTGCTTACATATCAGAGACTGTTATGAAGCCGTTTTATGAGATAAGATTGGCTAAACTAACTGCACTAGATTTACATTCAATTCTCAAAAGGAAAAACCCGTATCTTTTTAAGGCGAAAAATATTGAGACAAGTGGAGACCTTGTAAAATATATTTTAGACGCTTTTCTTTCCTCACAGGAAGAAACGATTTTTGGTAATTTACTCGAATCGCTTGCTATTTTCATTTGCGAAAAGGTCTATAAGGGGCACAAAGCAGAACAAGGTGTATTAAAGAGTGTTGACTTGGAATTTATCAGGGACGGTAAATATTATATTGTTGGTATAAAGTCTGGTCCTAATTGGGGCAATAAGGACCAAGTGGACAGAATGAAATTCAATTTTAGATTTGCTAAGAAATTGTTGCGAAAGAAAGGAATTGAGAATGAAATAGTAGCAGTAAATGGCTGTATTTATGGGAAAGACAATAACCCATTTAAGGAGGATAAAAACCCCGAGGAAAGCTACTATAAACTGTGTGGCGAAGAATTTTGGGAGCTAGTCTCTGGTGATAGAGAGTTATATAAGAAAATTATTTTGCCGCTTGAAAAGGAAGCTAAAAAAAGAGGTGAGCATTTCTCTGAAATTTATGCCTCAAAGAGTAACGAGATGATAAAGGAATTTTCTGATAATTTCCTAACAAAAAAGGGTCTTATCGATTGGGAAAAAATTATTGATTTTGTTTCAAAGAAGAATGGTGATTAGGCCTTGCGAAAGCAAGAAATAACCCTGCAAGATTGTTCAGACACTGTTCAGCCATTTCTTCTGAAAGAATTACTCCGTTTTCTTCTCTAAAAATCGTTATAGTCTCGTTAATTAGTTTTTGACTGTATCGGTGTGGTGGTATCTCTAGCTGATTCATTTATCGGTTTGTTAGATTGTAAATGTTTCTCAATTTTTTCGAGCAGGTCAGTAATTCTATTTATCTTCCAGTACCAAGTAACAAGCTCTCTGATAACCATGAAGAAAATGAATCCCCAGAATAGGTAAAGCAATAAATCTGATAGATGTACTGAAGGAAAAAATGATGCGATATTCATAATATTTGATTATTAAATACAAAAAGCCCACCACATAGGTAGGAGCCGAAGCCCCTCATGCCAGTTTCCCGACATGGCCAACGAGGACACCCTATATGATGGGTTCTTTGTCCTCGTTGGACTTCGTTCGCCATGCCCTTTCGGGTTTAGGCACCATATTCAATTGTGGTCTAATTATATGATGTTATTGAGGTATCAGCAACATTGACTTCACATACAACAGAGCTACACTTATAGCAGGATTCAGATTAGAAAGGACTTTGACTTTTTAAGCACGCCACTCTTAAAAAATTATATTCAAAAATTTCTATCTATATCTACTCGTGGCAAAAAATATTTACCCTATAATTAAGTTATAAAAAAAATAATATCCAAAGGGAGTCATTGTGATATTTTGCTCATAAAAGTTAGTAGACCTTATCGTTAGGTCTGCTTTTTGCCGTGTCCAAACGGCGAGCTTTCTTTCTAACCTGTATCCCAACAGGTGCTTTTTGATATGACCATGTGTGCGGGGCGTTTCGCACCGACCTCTTGAGAGGCGGGGCGGAACGCCCCGCCGTCAGGCTTGATTATGGTCATACATAATGAGAATGGATAATAAATATGTAAAACTAGTGTTCTCTGGCTCTCGTATCGAAACATACGAGCATGATAGGCCGTTAATGCCTCGTTTTCAGCCTGAAGATGGTATTAAACGTGTTCGAGCAAAGATTGAAGTAACTGATGAAGAAAGCAGACAGAGAAAGGAGGAGGCTAGGAATAAAGCTGTCTACAAGGCTCGTACTGACCTTACAAGGCTGATTTACGCTAATGCATGGCATTGGTTCGACTCTGATGGCAAGCCTTACCTGCCCGTTTTCATTACCCTTACTTTCCGTGATGATATTCGTGATTTGAAGCAGGCTAACCATGCCTTTTCTAATTTTATTAAGCGTCTTAATTTTCGTATCGGTGAATCAAAAGCCAGTATCTTGAAGTATGTCGTTGTGCCTGAATTCCAAGACCTTCATCGTGGCGGTGTCGTTCACTATCATGCACTCTTTTTCAATCTTCCGTTTATTTGGAAGAGTGAGCTAGAGGAAGTATGGGACGAGGGCTATGC
Source organism: uncultured Candidatus Saccharibacteria bacterium (assembly GCA_964630815.1). GTDB lineage: Bacteria > Patescibacteriota > Minisyncoccia > Phycocordibacterales > PALSA-1337 > C7867-002. The sequence continues at coordinate 26,189 of CAZVXQ010000001.1, forward strand.
CAAAATCCGAAAGATAGACAATCTTGATAAGGCTGTTGGATATGTCTGCAAATATATTGCAAAGAAATTTGATGACCATCGCCTTGACGGCCAAAAACGATTTTCTCCTAGTAGAGATTTACTCAGGCCTTTTGTTTCTAGGGATAGAGGCATGCTTGGCTATGTCAAAGATATTCCGAAAAATTGCACTATAAAAGTTCAGGAGTACGACAGCCACTACCTCGGCCATGTTAAATATACGCAGATTCAATTGAAAAAGGGCGAATCAATTGGAGATTACATTTCTGTACCTGAAAATTTCCAATGATAAGCCTTGAAGAATTAAAAAAGATTGACCCTGCTTTGCAAAAATATTCTGACAAGGAATTGCTAAAAATCCGTGCCCTGCTCTACTCTGCTGGCCAGTTGGCGATTGAAAGCTATGTTGCCAGTAAAAGCGGTTCCAAATATCCCAGTGGGGATAAGAAAAAGATTGACGATATGGTGTAGGATACTTACATGAACGAAACTGCCCTCAAAACAGGAATAATCTATTGTCGAGTATCTTCTCTAGAACAGGTAGACGGCACGAGCCTTGAATCTCAAGAAAAGATTTGTCGTGAGTATGCACAGAAAGAAAATATCGCTGTGCTGAAAATTTTTATCGAGAAAGGCGAATCTGCAAAAAGCGCAGAGCGTACCGAGTTTATGAAAGCTATCGCCTTCTGCTCCTCAAAGAAAAATGCCGTCAATTGCTTCATTGTCTACAAGCTAGACCGCTTCGCCAGAAACCAAGTAGACCACATCACTGTCCGTGAGACATTGAAAAAATATAACACTGAATTGAAGTCTGTTACCGAACCGATAAGCGACACACCTGTCGGTAAGATGATGGAATCCATGCTCTCCGCTTTTGCCGAGTTTGATAACAATGTCCGCACTGAAAGAAGCGTTAATGGTATGAAAGAACGCTTGAAGCAAGGCATATGGGTTTGGCAGTCTCCTCTGGGCTATTACCGCACCGAGAAAGGGGCTAATCTCACCCCTGACCCTCATTTTGCCCCTTACATACGTACAGTCTTCGAGGAGTACGGCAAAGGCACATACACCTACGAATCATTGGCTAACTACATGAATGGCAAAGGCTTCATCACCAGAAGCGGCAAACAAGCTATTCCTCAACTCATCGAGAAAATTATTAGAAATCCGCTTTATTGCGGAATAATCAAAGTCTGGGAAATGGAATATCAAGGAAAATTTGAGCCTATCATAAGCGAGGAACTGTTCGACCAGTGCAATGGCAAGAAGAAATCAAAGAACCTGATACGCAAGGCTAACAACCCAGACTTTCCGCTTCGCCGTCTCGTCTTGTGCGGAATATGCCATAAGCCTCTTACAGGTAGTCGTGCGACAGGAAGACATGGCAAGAAATTTCCATATTACCACCACCATAAGC
>CAZVXQ010000002.1:0-17868 GCA_964630815.1 uncultured Candidatus Saccharibacteria bacterium
AAATTTCATGAAATACAAGAAAAGTCTTCTAATACAAATATCGGTCACAGCTATATTGGTGTTGTTGATTGGAGGCGGAGTATATGTCTATCAAGATAATAAGAAAACTATTGTTGAAGATATCGTAAAACAAGATACAAATGTCAATACAACTTCAGCTGATATTTTTAATAATACTTATTTAAAAAATTATATATTTCCTCAATATGGTTTAAGATTTAAGGCTCCTTCAAATTATTCAGTAACAACTCCACCACAATCTAGTGATTTCCCTGGAATTGCTGATATTTCTTTCAAGGATCCACAAAGGCAAACTCTTGCTCTGCAAAACATGCGAGTTTTTGTGGATAGTATTTCAAAACCCATTTCATTTGAAGAATATTTGAAAGCTCACCCAATGCGAGATGCTGATTCTGGAATAGAATATTCTTTCAAGGATTTTACGCGGCGAAAATTGGGTAATAACGTATACTATTCAATTTTAACTGGACTTTTTGAAGGTTCTCTAACTTATGTCTACTATATTATTGTTGATACAAGAGTATTTATCTTTTTTTTAGCGTCACAGGGTGTCGATTGGACGAATCCGAGTTTAGATACAGAAAATGACCAATATCATGTTATGTTTAGAAATATTCTGTCAACTGTTAAATTTACACAGCCAATATCAAAAGTGGATACTTCCGATTGGACCACTTTAACAAATACAAAATACGGTATCCAAGTTCAATATCCAAAAGATACCAAAATTGAACTAATAAATGATAGTGATCCGTTTTCCAATCGACCGACCTTGGTAAACCTATTATTCAAGCCCGCTGACTCAAAAGGTGTATTTATGATAAACGTGAGAAATAAAATTGATGACAAAGATTGTTTTCATACAGCACTTGGATCAGATCCAGACTTTCAAGTCATTAATGATATTACTTTTGTAAGATGGGATATCAGCCGGTACCTTGGTGCCGATGATGGAGTTAATTCGGCACTTGGTTTCGCATATTGTTATGTACATAATAATATGACATATGATTTAGTAACGAAAATGACATATCTGTCAACGGGTTCTGAACGACCTGACGTGGAGAGAGATCCTGTTTTAAATCAAATTCTTTCGACATTCAAATTCATAAATTAGAATGACTAAATTTGATATTGTAGAGCAATAATCATGATCACCCTCGGTATAGAAACAAGTTGTGATGAATCGGCACTGGCCCTACTTGAAACAAAAGAAAGTGGTGTGACTTTCGAGTATCGAGTTATCGGTTCACTGATACATTCACAAGCTGAATTGCACAGTCAATTTGGTGGGGTTTTCCCTTCTCTTGCCAAACGTGAACATGGTAAAAATTTAATTCCATTACTTAGGAAACTTCTAGCTGATGCCAGACCATACATCGATGGTAATCAATCATTGATCCCAGAAAAAGAATTTGAAAGCAAGATAAATGAAATTAAATTGAAATTTGGACCAAAGAATTCTGATCTTGTAGATTCGCTTATTGATATCAATTTTCTGCGTTTTATTCCAAAAATAGATCGTATAGCTGTCACCGAAGGCCCTGGTCTGGAGCCAGCTCTGTGGGTTGGTATTAGTTTTGGGGAGATATTGTCACAACTCTGGTCTATTCCAATTGTTCCAGTCAACCATATGGAAGGTCACGTCATTGGTTCATTATTAAAAAATGAAATAGAAAATAAAGATTGGAGTCAATTAAAAGTCATAGAATATCCAGCAGTCGCTTTGCTTATCAGTGGCGGACATACAGAATTGGTGGAAATAAACAAACAAAGTGAGACGACGGCATTTCCATTAAAATATAAAATTATCGGTCAAACCAGAGATGATGCTGTAGGTGAAGCTTTTGATAAAGTCGCTAGATTGTTGGAGTTACCATACCCTGGTGGTCCTTATATAAGCAAGTTGGCTGAACAAGCCGAACGTGAAGGGATCCAGTATGTTTCTCAATTACCAAGACCAATGTTAAAAAGTGATGATTTGGATTTTTCATTCTCCGGACTCAAGACTGCCGTTCTATATGCTGTTCGTGATGAAAAAAACCTTACTGGAATTATTGGTGATGAATTTAAGAAAAGTATCGCTCTTGAATTTGAGCTATGTGTTGATGAAGTTTTGACCAAGAAGTTACGCAAAGCGATAGACAAAGTTGGAGCAAAGACAATAATAGCGGGTGGTGGTGTCGTAGCCAATAATCGACTGAGAAAATCATTTGAAAATCTATCGATAGAATATGGTCTGCCACTTTATCTGCCGTCGAGACATGTTTCTGGTGATAATGCTCTCATGATTGCTTTGGTTGGTGCGATAGACGATCGAAAATATAGCGAACAATTGAAAGCAGATGGAACAAAAAGATTGGAATAACAAAAAATCCCTCAACGGGGATTTTTTGTTAAGTAAGTAATTGTAATAACAATTACTTAAATAGATATACGAGAAACTTCAAGAATCTATTCATTATTGATGGCTTTGCAACTGATGCTGTATTCTCTTCGTTGGTCTCTTCTGTTGCTGTGAATGTGATTGTATTATCTTCAGACTTTGTTTCGATTTGGATAGAAGAGTTATCAGTGCTTGGCTTTACGATTATTGCAGGAGAATTCTTAACATTCTTTTTCGCGTTTATTGTTGCCAATTCTTGAGTATTCAATGTTAGAGGCAAATTACATGCAATCTTATTAATTTGCTTTAGAGTTGTAATATAGACATAACCTGTACCTTGACTTGCTCCCCATGGTCCCATGGTAGTAGCTGAATATTTATTTTGGAAAGCAATAACTGCTTGTTCGGTCTTTTTGTCGAAGATTCCAGTTACGTCAACATTCAATTTCTCTACATTTTTTAGAAATGATTGGAGTTTTGTAACTTGGACTGTATCATTATTTGCTCCATTTTTCATGAACGAAGTAATCATTGGTCAACCATACATACCATAATTACCAACTCTACTACCACTTGAAGATGTATTCCCTCCTGATGAAGAGCCAGAACCAACATTTGTTGGAACTACTGGAGCTGGAGTAGGTGTTGCTGTAGGAGTGGGGGTTGCAGTCGGTGCACCTGTAGCAGAACTTGAACTACCTACTGCTGGAACAGTGGCTGAACCAGAACTACCTGTTGGGGCACTGGAAACTGTTGCTGTCGAGTTGCTTGTTGATGGAGCAGATGTGGATGATGAATCGCCAGAAGATCGATTTGACGACGCTGTTGAAGCGGAACTACCAGTTGCTGGAGCTGAAGCTTGTGGGCTTGAAGCAGGTGAAGAAACTGGAGCTGAGGACGGTGCTGGACTAGCAAAAGTGACCACTGGTATGAAAACCATGGTAATTGCTATAGATTTTATAAGGTTTTTTGTCATATTTTTGTAATATTTAATATTGCACTTAATGTCGTTACAATCCGAACCCTATACTAAAACGTCCAAAATGTCAAGGGGGGTGATGCAAATACCTGCAGATGTCAGACATCTGCAAATATGCAAAAACTCCCGCATTTCCGACTGGCTTTCCAGTGGTAATGCGGGAGCGCGTGCAGACTTTTGGCCAAGTATGACTCGAAGGTGTCTGCCGACCTTTCCGAGGTTACTGCCTCGGCGTGGCTCTGAAGTATTTCGCCGTCCCCGTGGTGGTGATCGGGATATTGTCTCCCGGCCAGGCCACCACGAGATTCCTCCACGGCCCAGTCACCTTCTCGGTGTACTGGATGTCGTATGGGTATTCCGGCTCATCGCCGACAAGGGTGACGAAGTTGCGGGAGATGGTCAGGTGAGGTCTTTCGACCGTGACCGATGCTTCACCGCCACGGACTTCCCTATCCCTCATAGAAACCTTGTAGGTCACCGTGTATTCCGCCTGGCGCAGAACCCAGCTCCGAGCTTCGTCGCGACCAACCTTGGAAGCGCCACCCGTAAACAGTCTCATCTGGAAGACCATGACGATCTTGGAAACCATCTGGTTCGACGGACCGCCGGTCACGATTGTGCCGTCGGACCTGACTCCGATGGCTGCCGATGAATAGCTCCTGTTGCCAACATTGTAAACGTCAGACAGGGCTCCCGTGGGCGTCTCGACCGATTCCATCGACACCATATCGATGGAGATTGAGTTGCTATCATCGATCGATTCGATGACGACCATCTGTTGAACCACCGGCCAGTCTGTGGTCGCCACGCCGTTGACTTCGGCGTAGACCAGCGACTTCCAGGAGATCGGGCCCGTAATTGCCGGCACCCAGTATTCCCGATTGTTGATCAAGTCGTCCACGAACTGACGGGGTTCCAACCATCCGTCACCCGGATCGAGCGGTTTTCCCAACACCGGAATGATCCGAACATTGACGATCCCGCCGACGAACCCACCGTTACCCGCCATTTTCCTGGCCGGCTTGGAAGCGGTGGTGCTGACCGACGCGCCGGAGACGGAGTCTCCGACGACGGGCTGAGCGAACGAGACGAATCCCGCCAGAAGCCAGACCATCCCGACAACCAACATGTTGAAAAGCTTTTTCATCTTTTTTCCTTCAGTTTCAGTTTTTGTAGTGACCGCATATCGCTGGTATCCATCTGGACACCAAGACTCAGCTTGAGCCTGATTACGATATGCGGTTACCACACACGGTTCTGCCATAGTACTAGCAGATAATTCAGTAATTGTCAAGGTCTGTGTTTAGATTTTCTATTGCAATTGAGGCAACACAAAGTCGCCTACCGCAGTTCTCTTTATTGAATTCGCACACATTGGAATACCCATTTTTTTGCTCAAATCGCGTATCAAAGCACGTACATAAGTGCCAGAAGAACAGTACATTTCTATTTTACAAATCTTATATGAGATTGACTCATTCAACAGACTTTTCCACTTTTCTTTTATTTGTTCTTGTCTAAAATCACCTTTTACTAGATCAATTTTACTTAAAATGTCTTTTAATAATTCTTTACCGAAAATATTTCGAGTGCCACATAATTTTAGTTCAAAAATCTCTACTTCCCTACTCGGTATATCTATTTCACCCAATTTATTGGCTCTAGCCAAAGTATGGAGTTGGACACCATTTACTGTCTTGGAAGAATAGGCTGGATATACTTGATGATGTTTGCCAACGAAACTCTGAAGTGAATGTAATAATTTTGAATCAATTTCGCCCAAGTTTTCCAGAGGTGTCACCTCTGTTAGCCCAAGCAAATCATGCGTATCGGTCGAAAAACCAACTAATATTTCAAATGTATACTTTTTATTGAGTGAGAGGTATTTGGCTTTGTTCTTGCACTCATCGCCAATTAGACACAGTAGAACACCTTCTGCTAGAGGATCTAGTCTACCAGCATATGTCATAACTCTAGTCTCACCAGTGTCTATTTTGTATCTCAAAAGACATGCAAGAGGAGTTTCACCCAGCTTCTTATATAGTAAGACAGTATTTCCTGAGCCAGCCTTGTCAGTCTTATCATTCGATAAATTTGCATATTGTTCTACCATCGTTCGATTATCCACTATTTTGATAAAATAATGAAGTCCTACAAAAAACTACCTGCTATAATATTGTCATGAACGTTAGTACCTTAGTTTATGCTCTTTTAGCTGGGATTCTACCCTCTCTGATTTGGCTTTGGTTTTGGATTCGTGAAGATAGTCATCCAGAACCGCGTTGGCTTATAGTTATTACTTTTCTAGGTGGATTTTTGGCAGTCATCGCTTCTATATTTGGTGAAAGATATGTTGCAGGTTTTAATTTGGATACTTCATTGCAATATACTTTATGGGCCGGAGTCGAGGAAATATTTAAGTTTCTTGCTGTTGCTGTAATTGCTTTGAATAGTGATTTTAATGATGAACCAATTGATGCGATGGTCTATTGTGTTGTTGGTGCCCTTGGTTTTGCCTCCTTAGAAAATGCTTTCTTTTTATTCCAACCGATCATGGGTGGAGCTATCGCTGAAAGTATTATTACAGGCAACATGCGCTTTATTGGTGCAACATTAGTTCATATTGTTAGTTCAGCTTCAATTGGTTTTGCTTTAGGTTACGTATTTTATAAAGGTTTTTTTGCAAAAATTATTGCAACAATAATTGGGTTAGCCACAGCCATCACATTGCACTCAGCATTTAATTTATCTATAATTAATGGAACAACTTCTGATACTCTGAAAGCGTTTGGATGGGTTTGGGGAGCGACTGTGATTTTGATCGTCTTATTCGAAGAGATAAAAGTGGTCAAACCACAAATCTCTTGATATAATAAAGAAAAATAGTATACAAATATGTCAAAAGAAAAACGTTCATTCTTTGAAAGATTAACTGGAGTTGTCCGCATGGATAACGATGAAGAAGAAAATTCTGCCGTACAGAAAAATCTTTCTGTTACAGAAGATGATGATGAGACAGAGGATGAAGCGACCGAGCAAGAGGGTGAACTTACAGTTGATGTTTACCAAAACTCAGAAACCGTCGTTATAAAGGCGATGATAGCTGGTGTTCGACCGGAAGACTTGGATATTTCTATTACAAGAGATCTTGTCACCATCCGTGGCAAGCGTGAAGAAGAACGTACTGTTGCCGAAGAAGATTTTATTATGAAGGAACTTTATTGGGGCTCATTCTCCAGAGCTATAGCTTTGCCGGTCGAGATTGATGTTGATGAAGCAGAAGCGATCGAGAAGCATGGTTTGCTTATTCTGAAATTGCCAAAGTTGGACAAAAGGAAGAAATCAAAGTTAAAGGTCAAGACAGGATAATTTCACTGACCTTCTTACTAATATAATTTTATTGTCAAAAGACGGCTCTAAATCAGCTGTTTTTTGTGTATCAGTGTAATATGATTAAAGATACTTGACAAATAATCATAATGGGTGTAGGATATTCGACAGAGTCCCACTTACCCTAGTTCATCTTTAGCAACGATAATAGGTCGAATCGACCGAACGTTGCGTGAGCAAGTGGGGCGTAATGATTTGATAAATAGCATGCCTTAACAGGGCCTGCGGAAAGAGAGGTGGGTTGCTGGAGAGCGACGTAGTCTAGGACAGGGCTAGCAACCCTGGTATTGACTGAGTATGGTATGCCTAGCTCAGGCAATATAAATGGCTCTTCAGAACAAATCGTGGTAGACCGACCCCACGCGAAACAAAGCGCAGGGGCGGTACAACGCATAAACCAAAAAAAGCAACCTTCAACAAAGAATGCAAAAGAAAGGAAAAAGCATTCTGCTAGCGCCTAGAGCAAAACTCGTGGCGCCGGCGGAAATCTTGGGTTGGACACCCAAGACTCCCTGCCAAGGAGTGCGAAAGTCTACCGTCACAAAACAAGAACGAATAAAATTTTAGACGTTCTCACGGACCCCGACCAACACGGCCGGGGTTCTTCTATTATTTGAGTACCGCTTGTAATAACAGATTTTAAATTTTAAATTTGAAATTTCAGTTTCAGATTTCTATATATCCAAATTTGCCATCTTGGCATTGGACTGGATGAATGATTTGCGAGCCGGAACATCATCACCCATGAGCATGTCGAAGACTTTGTCTGCGTCTTGAGCATCTTCAATAGTAACTTTTTTCATAACACGACGAGTAGGGTCCATAGTAGTCTCCCAGAGTTCATCAGAGTTCATTTCTCCAAGACCCTTGTAACGTTGGATGGAAACTTTCGGTGTAGATTTTGATACTTTTTCATCAGCCTCAGCCCCTGCTGCTTCAAGTAATTCCTCCCTCGCCTCTTCAGTATTTGATTCTTCTAACTCTTTTATTTCATCATTCTTTATTCCCCTATCAGCTAGATATTTATCCAAAGCTTGTTGATCGTGGATATAATTGACCTCTTTGCCTATTTTGACCTTGAATAATGGTGGCTGAGCAATATAAACATAGCCGTTATCAATGAGAGGTTTGAAATATCTGTACAGTAAAGTCAAAATAAGAGTACGAATGTGAGCACCGTCAACATCGGCATCAGTAGCTAGGATAATCTTGTGATAACGAAGCCTAGAGATATCGAAAGTATCGCCTATTGCAGTACCAAAAGCCAAAACCAAATTTTTGATTTGCTCGGATCCTAGCATACGATCGAGTCTGGCTCTCTCGATATTCAAAATCTTGCCTCGAAGAGGAAGTATTGCTTGGATACGACGATCCCTACCTTGCTTGGCTGTACCTCCAGCCGAATCTCCCTCCACAATGATGAGCTCTGACTCTGCAGGACTATCTGACTGACAATCAGAAAGTTTACCAGGTAAAGTCATCCCTTCTAGAGCACCTTTGCGTAAAACAGAATCCTTTGCCGCTTTTGCCGCTTTGCGTGCTTTCATAGCCAAGATAACTTTATTCACGATTGAACGAGCATCATCAGGATTTTCTTCTAGAAATGCAGTAAATGACTCACCAAATACTGTAGCTACCGCACTTTGAGCTTCCATACTGCCCAGTTTGGCTTTTGTCTGACCTTCGAATTGGATTTCTCGAAGTTTGACTGAGATCACTGCTGTTATACCTTCAAGAGCGTCATCTCCAGTGAAAGTTTCGTCACCGTTCTTTGAAAGATTATTGTTTTTTGCATAGGTGTTGAGTGTGCGTGTTAGGGCTGTTTTGAAACCTGTTACGTGTGTACCTCCCTCGGGGTTATGGATATTGTTTGCAAAAGCCATAATACGAGCAGAAACATCATCGGCGTATTGAAGGGCCACTTCTACAGATTCGACACCTTCGATCTTTTTGTTAACGAAGAAAATATTTTTGTGAGACGGTTTGAGGAGTTGGTTGGTGAATTTGATAAGTGACACAAGACCACCTTCAAAGAAGAACGTATGTGAAGGTGCATCAACTCCAGTTTCTCTTATATAAAATAGTTCCTCATCGCTACCAAAAGTAGGTATTTGCTCACGTGCATCTATGACACTAATGCGAAGACTTGGAATGAGATATGCCTGTTGACGCATGTGATTGACTATCCTATTCCATTCAAATTTGATGCCTTCTTTGAAGATTTCAGGATCTGGTTCAAAAGTGACGATAGTACCGTGTAACTTTGTAGAACCGATTTTTTTGACGGCGGCTTTTCTTTTGCCTTTTGAATATTCTTGCATGTAAAGACCTCCGTCCTTATGGACAACAACTTTCATAAAAGTAGACAGAGCATTTACAACCGAGGCACCCACTCCATGCAAACCTCCTGAGACCTTGTAATCATCACCACCGAACTTCCCGCCTGCATGTAGCACGGTCATAATGGTTTCCAAAGCGGAAACTTTGGTTTGTTTGTGCAAATCGATAGGTATACCGCGACCATTATCTGCAACGCGTACTCGATCGTTTGGGAGAAGAGTGATCTCGATTTCATTTGCAAAACCGTTCATCGCTTCGTCTCGTGAGTTGTCAAAAATTTCGGTTACGAGATGATGTAGTCCATCTGGACCAGTCGTACCAATATACATACCAGGACGCTTACGCACTGGCTCTAGACCTTCGAGGACGGTAATAGATGAGGCGTCGTAACCTTTCTTTTTATTATCCTTATCGTTATTTTTATCAGACATTTCTGTGATTTATTATGAAAATTTTAATGTAATTTGTTCAAAAAAAGCACTTCGGCTTCACGACCTATTATATCAAAAAAGACTTATTCTTGCACGTATAAATAACTTTATTATGTGCATAATCTGTGGGCTAATTTGAGTTGCATATGTGAGACATATGCTTTACATTTTCCTACTATCATATGCCCAATGAAGTAATGCTTGTCTTTGTTTTGTATGACAAGAATAATCACCTTTTAGACAGTTTTTACGTATCTGGGCTATATGTCTTACCATAGCTTTCCAGCGCTTGATTTGTCTCTCATCGTCTTCATGGCGTCTACCCATATAATATCGACAATACCATTGGAACCAACCTCTAGGATCATCCTTGTGTATCCAACCCTTTTTTTGCCAAACGGATAGAGGTTGGCTAGCATTTACGCCAAAAAAGTTGAGTGATGCTATGTGTTCATCTGTTGCCGTAGCTAATTTTGCCTTATCGAACCAATCCTTTGGAAATTCATCTCTGCAGTCTCTCATATATACCCCACCGAATACTCCAAGTTCTAGCATTTCTTTTGGACTAAGGTCCGGTTTGAAATCTGAAGCGAAGTTCTTGCCTTCCGGCTCGGTAATTTCATACACATAATTTTTTTGCATCTCGTCATTTACAATAACCTTTTTTGTATTTGTCATAAAATTAAATATTTGATGAATCTATTATATAATATATGCATGAAAAAATTCTTGTCCGTTGTTAGACGCTATCGGTTTATGGTTCTCAGTCTAATAATTGTTTGTGGAATTGTTGCTAGTGTTGAACTTTATTCGGGTCGATCACCACTCGGACCAGATGGAAAATTTGGATGGTGGGACAACAATATTTGGAGTAGTGAAAATTCGCAAAGAGTTGCGGATGTATATTCATTTTCTCATATTATTCATGGAATATTTTTTTACGGTCTATTGTGGCTTATTGCAAAAAAGATGCCTGGTAGATTCCCCATGAAATATCGTTTTCTAATAGCTCTAGTACTAGAAGCCGGATGGGAGCTTCTTGAAAATTCTCCTATCATCATAAATCGTTATCGAGAAGCGACAATAGCGCTTGGTTATGTTGGTGATAGTGTTCTTAACTCGACAAGTGATGTAATAATGGCAGGTATCGGCTTTATAATTGCTAGACTATCGAAGATTTGGATAACTATATTATTGATAATAATTTTTGAGCTTGGTTGTCTATTTTGGGTACGTGATAATCTTACTCTGAATGTTTTGATGTTAGTTAGACCTATTGAATCAATCAAAGTCTGGCAGTCAGAGGGAAACGTTACAAAGTAAAATTTTAAATCTAAAAAATTAAAACTGGTTTGGTAATCTTTTTACGCATATCCAACCCCAAAGTTCATAATCGTTGTGTTCAGATTTGAGATTTCAGATTTAAAATTTAAGATTTCATCTTACTTCCCATCCAGAATCTCTAATTACGGCATTTATTTTTTCCATAATAACACTAATTTCTGCATCAGTAAGAGTCTTTTCCATAGATTGGAAAATAAGTCGGAACGCATAAGAAATTCGACCATCTTTTTTGAAGGTATCAAATAGAGTATGTCGAATAACGAGCTCATTTGCACCATTATCGTTAAGTGTTGTTTCAATTTTATTCCAAACAGAATTGCTTGCTACAGATTCTGGCACAAAAATAGCTATGTCTCGAACAATAAATGGGTATAATGAAAACTTTTTGTACTTATTGATTGAGGCTTGACCAAGATTGAGCTTATCAATATTGAACGAATTGCTATCCACTTTGAAATTGTTAGCAATTTTGTCCAAATCAATCTCTATAACTTTTATATTGCCATTTTTATCCGTAGATATTTTACCTTCGAGTTTAAGCCTGGTGACATCTTCAACTTTCTTTATAGTCTCATTTAAAATATCTTCTGCCTTATAGCCCTTAATTTTTTTGATTTGATTTACTCCGATAATTAGATGGGTTTTCTCTTTGTCCTGCGTGAATATATGACCTATTTCAAATATTTTTATAGCTTGCAAACCCAAAAGATCTGCATTTAGACTATTTCTTTCTATGCAGGAGATCATTCCCTTTGTAAGCTCGCTTCTTACAAATGCTTTATCTTTTGCCAAAGGCTTTACAGCTTCATGGTGACCCTCGTCGACAAGAGAATATAAACTAACCTCAGAAAAGCCAAGATCAATAAGAGACGATTTAATTAATTCAGAAATATAGAAAATAGGCAGTATTCCGGCACGATTATTTTCTGGAAGAGGTGGCAATATACCCGCAATTTTGTCATAACCATAAATACGACCAATTTCTTCAACCAAATCTTCCTTGGAACTTATATCCAACCTTTCATAAGGTACGGTAACTTCGCACTGTTGCTGTTCTTTAGATGCACCCAGTGGTGATTCTGCTGAATCAGATGTCTGACATATGCAATCCATACCCAAACTTCCGAGTATTTTTCGAATCGATTCTGGATCGATTTGAACTCCCAATTTGTCTTGGATATATTTTGGATCGAATGTGATTTTCGTTTTTGATACAGGATTTGAATAAATATCCGTTATCGGACCAAAAGATGAACCTGGTATGATGTTATTAATCAATTGGCAGACATTGTTCATGCCGTGCATAGCTAATTCTGGAGTGATTTCATTTTCAAATCTTTTTGATGAATCGCTTCTAATATCGTATTTTGTTGAAGTCCGACGAACTCGGGTTGGATGAAAATTTGCTGACTCTACAATAATGTTTTTTGTATTTTCATCTATCTCTGCCCTCTTACCACCTTTTGCACCAGCCACTACCAAGGCACCTTTATCGTCTGCAATGACACTATCATCAGGACTTAATTCTATTTCTCTACCATCGAGCAAGACTATTTTTTCTCCAACTTTTGCATTTCTGACGGTGATATGTCCGACGATTTTATCGGCATCAAAAGCGTGTAGCGGTTGACCTATGTCATACATGACGAAATTTGTTATATCAACAATTGTATTGATAGACCTTTGTCCTATCGAATTTAGGGCATTTTTGAGCCATATAGGGCTTTTTTGTGACATATTACCTAGTTTAATGTGTCTTGCTATATACCTTCTACAAAAAGTACTATCTTGCACATCTACATTAACTATTGCATCTGAGTTTGATTGCATTGAGTCTTCGTAGCCATTTTTTTGCTTTAGACCGGTATTTACAGCTATTTCGAGAGCAATGCCATTATGCGAAAGTGCATAATGCGCTCGATCTGGCAAAACCTTGATATCCAAAACATCATCCTCCTCTATGTCACCTGATCTATTTATTTTTTCTTGAGATTCGACTTCAAAAGAATGAAAAGTGAAAATCTGAGACAATTCATTTGCCTCGGGAATTTTATTTTCAAAATATGTTTGTAACCAATTTCTAGAAATTTTCATTTTATTTAATAAACTTAAATCGAGGTACTTTTTGTCCGTTATAATCAATAATCTCCTCAAACATTTTTAGTGGTCTAACCCAAAATTTAGATTTATCATTGTCATATAGCGCTTCATAAACGACTACGTCCTCTAGTGTTTCTGAATGTTTTGCTACAAAATGGACCCGATATTGATTGCCGGTTTTATAATGTGAATAAATTCCAGGTTTAATATCCATTTTATTAAAATTGATTGATCAGTCTTAGATCTCCATTGTATAAATATCGAACATCATCAAAACCAAATTTGAGCATTGCAATACGATCGAGACCAAAACCAAAGGCAAAACCCTGCCATTGATTTGGATCAATTCCAACTGCCTCGAAGACTTTTGGATTGACCAATCCAGCACCACCCATTTCTAGCCACTTACCTTTCCATTTCATATCGACTTCAACACTTGGTTCGGTAAATGGAAAAAAGCTAGGACGGAATCTAATCTCAACATCATCACCAAATAGTTTTTTGAACATATGCTCGAGAGTACCTTTGAGATGAGCTAATGAAACATTTTTATCAACATACAAGGCTTCAACCTGATAGAATTGAGCCTCATGAGTTGCGTCTGTGGCCTCATTACGAAAAACTTTGCCTGGTACAATAATCCTAATTGGCGGTTTATTATTCTCCAAGAAACGAATCTGAACTGATGAGGTATGCGTACGGAGAACTTTTCTTCCCGATTCATTATCTGATTTGTCTAATTTTGGATCAGATTTTTTGTTAGCATTTTTTATCCAAAATGTGTCCTGCATATCTCGAGCAGGATGATCTTTTGGGACATTTAGAGCATCGAAATTATGAAATTCATCCTCTAGCTCTGGTCCATCAGCCACAGCAAATCCAAGTTCATGAAAGATTTTGAATATTTCTCGTACCACTTGGGTAATCGGATGCAGATGGCCTTTAACTTCATTTTCCATGACTTAACTTTAGCAAAAAAAGTAGGAATTATCTAGGACAATAAATAATTAAACAATAAATTGATTATAGATAAAATAACTGAGGAAATTATACATCCAACAAGAAACCTAGTATTTTTACTTGGTTCCTTAAGATAATTCTTTTTTATGTACTTAGAATAAAGATATGTTATCAAATAAAATACAATAAACCATGATATGAACACTATAAATGATCCGGCAACTCCTACGGTATGTATTAGAGGAAAATAAATTGATGGTGCAAATGTGTAGGATAATTTAATCAATGAGAGGATTGGAAATAATGATACGTACTCTATAAATTCAGAGACGTTTGCTGTTTCCCTATAAATATTATTTGTTTCTACAGATCTCCACACATTCGATGAAGTATCTAAATATGAATATCGCTCCATAGATATATGTCCAGACCATGTTGAAATAATAGATGACAGTGTGAATAAGAGCGATATTGTAATGCAGACAAAAAGAACACGATATAAATAAGGATTTTTCATGACTTCAATTATACCGCAATATAACAGTCGAAAACAAAGAGATAAATGGCGATTACTGAGCCATCTCCCGGGCTCGAACCGGGGACATCCACTTTACAAAAGTGGCGCTCTACCAACTGAGCTAAGATGGCACTACTTATCATTCAGTGCGAATAATAAGATAACACAAAAAAAGTAAAAAGAAAACTATCTACCCGAGATTCGACGCAAATAGAAAGAGGCGCCGTGATTTTTGACCTCACCACGACCACGAACTGCATCAATCATGCGTTTGCCATGAGGATTTTGTAAGGTTCTGTGCTTCAGGTCGACATAAACATTACGGATTCGAAGTAAGACGTGGAAGGTTAGATATTGCATTAAAGCAACAAATGTTTGTCGATTTATGAGTTTTGTATAACTGACTATCTTGGAATAAATATTGGATAGCGTCATTTCTAGTGAAGACTCTGTCTTATCAGCGAGCGAATAATCGTCGTTTTTCATTTCAGCACGCTTAATAAATATCATCGAAATGATACCTATAAGAGAGATATAAAAAATTGAAATAAGTATATACATTTATTTTATCCTTCTAGAACCTTGAATCTTTTGAATCGTGCTACAGCCATTTTTTCACCAAATTTTTGGACTGCGCTATTTATTAAACCCTGAATTGTAGTATCAGGGTTCTTTATAAATGGTTGATCCATAAGAACCATCTCTCCGAAGTATGATGACATCTTGCCTTCTAGTATTTTTGCTTTGACAGCCTCTGGTTTGCCTTCGACTTCTTTTGCAAAGACATCCATTGCAGTTTTCTTGTCATCTTCTGTTATGTCAGCTTGTGATAGAAAACGAGGATTTGTAGCTGTAATATGCATAGCAATATCACGAGCAAGAGCCTTGAATTCATCGGTGTTTGATACAAAGTCAGACTCGCATAGAAGTTCTACGATTGTACCAACGGTGCCATTTGAGTGTATATAGGCTTGGACTGTACCAGAGTGAAATATACGATCACTCTTTTTTGCAGCCAATTCACCACTTTTGTTGCGCAAAATGACCAAAGCCTTGGACACATCTCCACCTGCTTCTTCTAATGCTTTTTTGCATTGCATGATAGATATACCAGTCTGATCTCTCAACTCCTTTATGATATCTACTGAAATTTCTTTTGCTGACATAGTTTTATTGGTTATTTTTTCTGTTAATTGTTGTTTTAATGTAAAAAGCTCTTTGTTGATATTTTCACAATCTGTATTATTGCATTCGCAATCATTACTTTGTTCACAATTACACCCATCATGACAACAGTTACAATCATTATATTCTCTCTTTTTAATTCTCCTAAATAGGAAAAATGGGCTAATCATATTAGAATTCTTACCACAAACGAAAGCTTACTTCTTTGGGATGCGACCTTCCTGATATGCCTTACTAATTTCATTAACGAAATATTGGATACTAAGTTTTGATGTATCATTACCAATTATCGGGTATGTAATGCCAGAAATGTCGCAATCTGAACCACAAAGAGCAACTACCGGTATATTATAGTCCATCGCCTCTTTTACTGCGATCTTTTCTTTTCTAGGATCGATAACAAACAATGCATCAGGAATCTTTTTCATAGGTACTATACCCAAGAACATTTTTTCCAAAGATGCTATCTCTTTGTCGATTAGCATACGTTCACGTTTCGTATATTTTGCTAATTCACCCTTTTCCTTGTCAGTAATGAGCTTCTCGTAACGATCTATGCGCTTTCGGATTTGTGGAAAATTACTAATTGTACCTCCAATCCAACGACCATCGACATAAGGCATAGCCTGGAGCTCGGCAGCATTGCGCACTGTCTTGAAAGCCTCTTTTTTGCCACCAACAAACAAAATAGTCTTGTTATCCTTGGCTAAAGTAGCAATGAAAGATTTGGCTTTTTCGAGCAAAACCTGAGTCTTTTCTAGATCAAAAATATCGGTGCCATTTTTTGTACCAAAAATATATGATGAAATAGATGGGTGTCTACGGGATTTACCTAGACCAAAATGAGCCCCAGAAGTAAACATAGATTCAATAGTGTTTTCTTTATTCATATGTCGATATAAGGTATCAAAATATAGCTTTTAAGTCAACTCTTAGATATACTACGCCTATGAAAGTTTTATTAGTTGAAGATGATCAGGTTTTGGCTCAAACAATAAAAACCAGTCTTTCATCAGAAAGTCATGTTGTAGAAGTAGCCGAAAACGGCGCAGATGGATCTTTTTTGGCTCGATCTTTTGATTATGATGCTATTGTTTTGGATAATGCTTTACCAAAGAAGGATGGTATTACAGTTTGCAAAGAAATACGCTCTCTTGGAAAAACGACCCCTATTATATTTTTGACTGTTGATGACTCACTTGAAACAAAACTATCGGCATTTGATAGTGGTGCAGATGATTATATTCAAAAACCTTTCTCATTACGTGAATTGTCCGTTAGATTGAAGGCAGTTGGAAGAAGACCAAGTATTATTCAAACTCATATACTTCGGATTGACGATCTTACGCTTGATACTGAAAAGCATATAATCATTCGTTCCAACAAAAGAATTCATGTTACCAGGAAAGAGTTCAGTCTGTTAGAATTTCTCATGAGAAATGTTGGCGTGGTATTGTCTAGAGCTTTATTAATGGAACATGTATGGACTGCAGATAGTAATCCTTTTTCCAATACAGTCGAAGCTCATATTAGAAATTTGAGAATGAAACTTAATGTTGGAAACCGACAAAACCTTATAGCCAACATACCGGGACGTGGCTACGTAATAGACACACCAGATAATATTCGCGAATCAAAGCCGAGACGGGAGAAATAAAATTCATTATTTTTTGATATAGATTTTATCAAAATTTTATATTTATTTTATCTGAATTTTATCTCATTTTGATAATCTAAGCTTGTTATGAGTCGACATAACGTAATTTGCAAAAGCCTTTTTCAAACTATAGTCAAAATTCATATTACAAAATATTCTCGTAGCTAATGGGTACCGGCAGGCACACCACGACCATACAGCCCTTGCATGCTGTATGGTCTAGCTATATATGTTAAAATATCTACATGAACAATGATAATCTAGAAAAAGAGTTAAAGGATCAGAGACTCATTATCGAATCCATTTACAATTCAGTAGAAAAGACTCGCAAATACTTTATGTGGAGTCTAATAATAACGGTTGTATTTTTGGTGTTACCTATTGTAGCTATGATTTTTGTAATACCTTTTGCTTTAAGTTCTTATTCTGAAATCCTAAATTTAGGCATTTAGTATTACGCTCATCTTACCAATCCCGGAATGACGATTTACGAGTATCTAACTTTGTGCCGAGGACCAGGATCGAATGTTACCCCATCCCGGAATAACGATTTACGAG
>CAZVXQ010000003.1:0-10866 GCA_964630815.1 uncultured Candidatus Saccharibacteria bacterium
ACCCCTATGGAACAAATAAAAGATAATAAATTCAAAATAATTATTGGTGCAATCATTGTTGTGGTCTTGATTGTCTCTACTACGATATATATGTCCGCAGGAGGATTTTCGGAGCAGGGATCTTATGTTGATGTTAAAGGTCTGTCAGAAAAGATAGTAAAAGCTGATACGGCTATCTGGTCAATGAGCTTCGATGTAAAATCAAATGATATAGACTCGCTTTATTCTGGTATCGAAAAGAACATCGTGACAATAAAAGCATTTCTAAAAGAAAAAGGTTTTGATGAACAGGAGATAAATGTTGCTCCTGTAAATATTTATCAGGACACGTACAGAGATGCATCATTTAGATATACTTCCAACAATCATATTTCTGTTTACACAAAAAAAGTTGATCTTGTAAAATCGGCATCAAACAGCACATTACTCTTGGTCAAAAAAGGCGTTGTTCTAAATCAAAATTATCTTACATTCCAAATCTCAGATCTAAATTCTATCAAACCAGAAATGCTCGCTGAAGCAATCAAGAACGCTCGTGCAACCGCCTCTCAATTTGCAAAAAATACTGATTCAAATGTCGGTGGTGTGACGCGTGGCAATCAGGGAGTATTTGAAATTCACCAGAATACAAGAAGGTTCGTTTGGTCTCGACATTGAGGTTTTTGATTAAGTGATAATGCATCACACCTACATACTCGAATGCGCTGACAAAACTCTCTATATTGGTTGTACAAATAATCTTGAAAAGAGATTGTTGGAACATAATCATAGGAAAAACGGTGCACATTATACCAAGATCCGAAGACCTGTTGCTCTGTTGTATCACGAAACTTTCACAACCCTCAAACAAGCTCGAAGTCGCGAAGCAGAACTAAAGAGAATGAGCAGGGAGGAGAAGTTGAGGTTGGTGGGTAAATAATAATTATTTTATGTTAAAATACCCTACATATAAACCTCTAATAATAATCACATGAACGAGCTAGACAAAGTTTTGAATGATAGTGAAAAAGTGTTGTGGCAGGGCGGTCCTAGTTTTTGGCCTTTCTTTTTTGGTGGATCAGCAATGACGGCTATTTTTGGTCTGTTCTGGATGGTGTTTATGATTCCATTTATCTGGATGGCTGTTAGTGACATATTCTTTGGATCACATATATATGGCTTTAGCATATTATTGTTACCTCATTTTTGGGTTGGAATAATCCTTGTTTTCGGAATGCCTATATATCAGATTTTGGTCCATAAGCGAACATATTATGCTATTACAGACAAAAGAGTCATCTTGCAAAAGGGGGTAATTGGTCGAGATTTCGAAACTATCGATTTTGATCAAGTTACTAATTCTGAAGTCAATGTCGGGGTTTTCGATAAAATTTTCGGAAAGAATACTGGAAGCATTCTCATCTCTACTGCTGGTTCATTCACTTACGATCGTCAGGGTGGAGCAGTACAAAAGCCATATACACTTCGAAATATTTCAAATCCATATGAAGCATTCAAATTCTTCAAACAAATTTCTCATGATGTAAGATCTGATATCAATTATCCAAATAAAATGCGACCAGCTGAGAATCCTGGATACGATACAAAGTACGATGGTGGTGCTGTACCGCCTGTGTCGGAACAAAAATAATTTGTAATAATTAAAGCAATAAAAAACGCGCGCCGAAGGTATCGGCGCGGTGTTGAGGACCATTAGTTGCTGTGCGGATATGTCGAACGCGACTTCGGCTTGATATACGAGATCGTGCATTCAGGAAAGTGTGCCCTGAGCGCATTCAATCTCTCATTTACGACACGATGATCGAGATGGGCAAGCCATGTGAGAGTGTAAGAATCGAAAAGTCCAGTTGTTGTTGAGGTCAGATCTTCGAATCTACAGTCCCTGTACATCGTCATGAAGGTGCGAGAGAAATCGTGATTACCAATCCCGACCGACTCTCGATTGTAAGTTACGACAATTTTTCTACCCTTGCCCCTCGTGCCGTAGCTCGTCGTGCCGATGGGAAGGGTTGGTTCAGAGTTGTTGTGTCTGAAATGTCGAACCAAGTAGCAGTCCTCACAGAAGTATCCAGCCGTACCTGGTGGTATCAAAGCAGTGGTGTCGTGTTGTGTGTCGGGCTTGGTTGATGGTTCATCAAGATGCAATTTGACCCCATCAACTACTCCACAATCATCGCACCTATGTTTAATGTTTGGCGTTGTGATTTGGTTATATTGAGACATAAATACTCCTCTACATTATTTGAATCGAACAGCGTTTCTTACATCATCTTACTCATAATAAAATTTAAATCAATATGAATATTATGGAAATAAATTTCATAAAAAATATGCAGAACGTATAAAAGGTTTTTAAAAAAAATAAAAAATAAAAAAAGTTATCCACTTTTTTGAAAATATTTTCACAAATAATTTTTGTAGATGTTATTATTAAAATGTATTGGTCGAATACTTTTATAAAAGTTATCTCACAAAATTTCATGGCAAAAAAAAGAAAGACCTCCTCAAAAAAGAAGACAAAGAAAACAAAGTCAAAGAAGCGCAAATAGTCGCAAGAAAAATCTCCGAAAGGGGATTTTTCTTTTTAAAGTTGCAGATGTCAGACATCTGCAATATCTGCAAAAAAACAGAGCCGTCGGTGAGGACGGCTCGTGCGCGCATTGGGAATAACTAGATTCCCATGAAGTGTCGAATAGCATCTTCGACACTGTAACTACTATTTTCATTCGGCATGAGATCACGAAGAAAACCCGTATCAATACCCATTGTAACGACCGGCGAGTGTTTCGGGTGTCTCGTAGTAGTCGGAACAGAGTCAGCGCAATCCTGAGTTGCTCCAATAAGACATCCGCAAAGACAACTCCTACCAATTGTGTCTTCGATTTTGCCACCTTTACGAAGGTAGTCGGCGATTGGTTCTGAAGGACAACGATAGCCGATTGAACCATCTGGCAAGCGATAGCAAGATGCCAGTGCTCCTTGATCGCACAGACGAATCTCACTTTCGTAAATGTCTCGTTCTGATATCGTTTCCGGTACACTAGCTACATTGAAGGGGTAGCTGGTTGGAGATATTCGTGGGTTTTTGAGGACGACGAGTTCTCCTCGATAACCACGTCGTCGTACCTCCTGAGTAATGAGTTTGTTCATTCCAGACTCTTCACAAAGTGCAAATGCGGTTCCAATTTGGACACCTTGTGCACCCTCACTTATTGCCCAAGCTATGGATTTGCGAGATGCGCAAGATCCGCCAATCCAAAAAGGGAAGTTTAGTTTTTTCACTTCCCTAAAATCGACTTCATCTCTTGGTCCGTATATAGGTTGACCGAGAGAGTCGAGTGTAACTCTGCCCCTAGGTGGAGCATTGTGTCCACCAGCCGTATGTCTCTCGATTACGAAACCTTGAAGACTGTCAGCGGGGATTTTGTCGGCATAGAGTTGAGCTAGGACATGAGATGAAACAATCGGTAGGAATGCCGGACGCTTCATCGGAGGCAAATCTCTCCCGAAGAACTCCCAAGGATTGGAAGTGACTTCGGTTGTTTCGTGTTCGCCATTAATCCCAATTACAGGTATGGGATAGCGAAGTGTTCGGTTTTGAAGCAAAGCATCAAAGACGCCAGGGACTTTGAGAATTACTCCTGCACCCATGGTTACTACATCGACCCCAGCCATCATGGCACCAGTGACGTAATAGATGAGTGGTATCGCAATCTTCTCGAGATAGTTGATACTGACCGGACGGTTGTGACCCTCTTTTGCCAACCAGACAAATGCAAAGTTGGCCGTAACTGCAAGCTCGATCCATTTTCTGGACGGATCGATACGATATACGGGTGCTGTTTTTTTGCCACAACCAGTTTCGTCGTAATATTCGCTAACAACTCGCTTTGCCACATCCGCAAAAGGAAAGTGAGCTAAAGCGCGTCTGTAGTGTCCACTAGGATCACCTCGTTGAAGTATTAGCACCATTATACGTTCAGCGGCTGTACCTGAGACTGTCCCCAATCCGTTGATACCTAGCTTCTCACAAGCCCTGCTGAAAGCATTGACCAAGAATGGCGAGGAGATATAGACTCCCATACCACCAAGGATTATGCGTAATCCGTTTAGAAAAGAATACATAGTTTCTCCTTGTTATTTAGTTTTCAACGATCGATTCTTAGCTATATTGTAGCAAGATGGTAATATTTGAGCAGAAAATATTTCGATATAAGTGCATAAGTTTTTTTGTTGCTAGTATGTCTTTTTCCGTGTAATATCGGAATATGAGCATATTTTCATATATAAAAAAGCACAGTGTAATAGCATCTATTTTTGTAATAATGGCTATAATTATAGCTATTATGGCTAGTCGAAATAGTGATTCCGCTATTTCAACTGAGACAAATAACACCGCAAAAAGAGTTTCTCTGGTAGTAGTTGAAAATTATCGAATTGGTAATGATTTTGTTAGTACAACAGGTTTGGTAACTAGTCGAGGTCAAGTTGATCTCAAGAGTCAATTTTCTGCACCTGTGCGAGACGTTTACGGACCGATAGGTAGAGAAGTCGAACAAGGTGAAGTGATTGTAGGGCTTGAGAATGCCGATGTTCGTGCTCAGCTTGAGCAAGCAGAAGCATCTCTCGATCTTGCCAATAGTCAATTTGAAAATAGTGGTATATCGAAAGCTTCTTCTCGAAGCAGTGCTATCGATAAGGTCAGAGATAGTTATGTCAAAGGTTATGATGTTGTAATATCACAGATAGATCCGTTGTTATTTAATCATGATGGTAACGGTGGTCGATTAACAGCATTTATCGTAGATTCCAAATTGAGTAATAGGATAACTTTGACTAGGATAGATCTAAAAACAATTTTTGAAAAATGGAAAAGCATTAGCGATAACCTTGATGATGCCTCTACAGATAGCGAGATCAATTCAGCTCTTGCATATTCATTACAAAATCTAAATGTTATCGATAGGCTTTTGGGTGATATTTCTCAAGTTTTGAATGATTCAGCAATTTATTCAAATAGTTCATTTTCAACCTTCTTGGCAACTTGGAAAGGGGTAGTTTCTGGTTCTAGAAATATTATAAGTGGGACAATCTCTGGGGTGATCGCTTCGCAGTCGGCATTCAATTCTTCAAATACAGCATACAACTCCTCATCACAAGCACAAGTGGCTCTGGCTAGTGCTGGACTTCGAAATCTAGAAGCTCAATATGCAAAGACGGTCATTCGTTCTCCGATAAAAGGCAAAATAGCAGGCTTACCACTTGATATTGGAGAACTTGCAAGTCCTGGACAAATTGTTGCAACGGTTATTGGAGAACAAGGTTTGGAAGTAAAATCTTATACCAGTGGAAATGATATCGATAGAATCAAAGTTGGTTCAAGGGTTCTGATTGACGGTTTGGATATTGGTCAGGTTAGTAGTGTTGCTCCAAGTATTAGTAGTTCAAATAGGAAAGTTGAAGTAAAAATAGCCATAGATGAAACTAGTCTATCAAAATCATTAACGATTGGTGAAATAGTTCAGGTTAAAATAAAAGTTCCAGCAGATAATCAAATTTTAGAAAATAAATCTTCCGTATATAAATTACCAATCCAAGATGTGAAGATCGAACCAGGCGAAGCATATGTTCTTACTGTTGATAGCGATAATAAAGTTACAAAAAATTCTGTAATCCTGGGGGAGGTTGATGGGGATTTTGTTCAAGTTATCCAAGGACTTACGAGTGATATGAGTATTATTTCACCTGTATATGAACTAGATCTTGGTGAAAGTGTGATTACAGAATAGGAAAGTCTCAGTATAAATTATAATGGATAAAAATAACGATCATTCATCTGATAGCAGATATCTCGATAAATTGGAGTTCAATCCGAAGCTTCGAGAAACTTGGCTCAATTATTTCGTCACGAATTTTCGTGTCGTTATTTTGCTTATTGTCCTTATATCGATATGGGGTTTGTATTCTTTTGCTATTTTGCCTCGCGAGTCTAGTCCTGAAGTCAAAATACCTATCGCTGTTGTTACTACTATCTATCCTGGGGCATCACCAAAAGATGTTGAGAAATTTGTTACTAGGAAAATCGAAACTGAATTGGCTGGTCTTAAAGGTTTACACAAGATCACTTCAAATTCATATAATTCCATTTCATCTATTACAGTTGAGTTTGATGCCAAAGCTGATATAGAAAGTTCGATCAGGCTTTTGAGGGATAAGGTCGCCGATGCAAAACAAAAGATTTCAAGTGAGGCAGAGGATCCGATAGTGTCTGAAGTTTCTCTCGATGATATGCCGATTTGGTCTATTGCCATCACTGGTCCATATGATGGTTTTACTCTACGCAAATACGCAGAAGAAATACAAACTGAATTGGAAAAAATACCCGGAGTGAGAGAAATTAGCATTTCTGGTGGTGATGAGGTTGAATATGAAGTTGCATATCGTCCAGATTTACTTTCTTTTTATGGAGTAAGTATTAATGATGCAAATCAGGCTATTATTTCAGCCAATTCGGCAATTCCTTCTGGAAATTTTGAAAGTGGTTCATTCATTGTTCCTGTGCGAACTGATATCAATCTCGATACGGTTGAAGAGATTGGTAGTATTCCGGTCCAAAGTGGAGCAAATGGAGTCAAAATTTTGGTTAGAGATATAGCTAATGTGAGTGAGAAAGCGGTAAAGAAAGTCGCATATTCTAGATTGTCTATCGAAGGATCAATGCCGAAAAATTCAGTGACACTTTCCCTGGTCAAAAGGCAAGGCTCATCAATTTTGGACACAGTTGATACGGCCAAAAAAACAGTAGAAGAATCGCTAAAGAAATTTCCTCCTGGGATAACTTATGATGTAGGTACGGATATGGCCAAACAAGTCAGAACTGATTTCGAACAACTGACTCATGATTTTCTGCTTACAGTTTTGTTTGTGTCTATAATTTTGTTTTTGATAGTTGGTCTAAAAGAAGCTTTGGTTGCAGGTCTAGCTATACCATTAGTATTCTTTGTTACTTTTGGAATGCTTCAAGTTTTGGGAATTTCTTTGAACTTCCTTTCTCTATTTTCTTTGATTCTTTCTTTGGGTTTATTAGTTGACGATGCGATAGTGGTAGTCTCAGCAACTAAACAATATCTAAATACAGGTAAGTTTACTCCCGAGGAGGCTGTTCTTTTGGTTCTTAACGATTTCAAATATGTACTTTTGACTACAACGCTAGCTACTGTTTGGGCTTTTCTGCCACTACTTTTTGCAAGTGGAATAATGGGTGAATACCTAAAATCAATTCCAATCACGGTTTCTATTACGCTCACTGCATCGCTTTTGATTGCCCTTGTGATCAATCATCCGCTTGCAGCGGTTTTGGAGAGGATAAGAATGACAAAGAGATTCTTTTATATTATCGAAACATTGTTAGCAATATTTATTGCAATTTTTGTATTTAGTGGTGGTTTGGTAAATTATATTATTGCTTGTTTGCTCTTAGTTCTAGAAGTCTATTTGATATATTGGTATGAAAAAGGTGGTAGGGAATTCTTGATAAAAAACAAAGAATTATCCGAAAGGGAATGGAAGGATGATGAACTTATACGTAATAAATTAAAATTGCAAGGCAATCGTGATCATGAAAATCTGGTTCAGAGATTGATTCACGGCATTTTGGATTTTCACAAAGTTTTGCCAATTTATGATAGATACTTTCGTTATTATATCTTGAATAAGAAAAGACGAAGAACAGTATTGGTTTCTGTTGTAGCTATATTTATTTTTTCAGTAAGCCTCATACCACTAGGTTTCGTCAAAAGTGTCTTTTTCCCTATACAAGATAGCGATTACGTTTTCGTCGATATCAGGACACCGGTTGGTACAAGTTTGGCAGAAACAGATAAAAGGACTGTTGAAATAGAAAAATCATTGCTTGGATATACAGATATTGCAAACATGTCTACGATTATCGGTCAGCCTAGTGCAAATTCTGGAAATTTTGGAGCTGGCTCCGGCTCATCGAATCTAGCCTCGATTTCTCTTACTCTCAAGGAAGCTAATCAAAGAAAACAGAAATCATATGAATTGGCTGATGCAATTAGAAAAGATCTCGAAAACAAATCGAAGGGTATGAAGATACAAGTTTCAACTTTGGCTGGTGGTCCTCCATCTGGTTCTGCTTTCGAAGCTCATGTTGCTGGCGATGATCTCGATAAATTATCATCGATAATTCGGGATCTGAAGCCGATCTTGTCGAGCATACCTGGAGTTATAAATGTAAATGTTTCTCAGACAGATTCGGTACCGGAATACACATTTACAATGGATCCAATAAAATTGTCCGAGAATAATCTCAATGCAAGCTATGTAGGATCGGTACTTCGAACTGCTGTTTCAGGTTTTGAACTTACCAAGATCATAAAGGGTGAAAAAGAGATCAAACTTACTGCAACTTTCGACGAAAAGTCAATTCCGGATCTATCGGCTATTCAAAATTTACAAATTCTCAATTTTGCAAAAGAACCTGTTTTTCTGAAGGATGTTGCAAAGATTGAGCTCAAACCTGCAGTTGATGTTATTACAAGGATTGATCAGAAAAATACTATTATTTTGTCAGCTGGAGCAGACTCAACAACTAATGGTCAGGAAATATTGGCTGAATTTGAATCAAGGTTGAAAGAATATAATATGCCTGCTGGCTATACTATTTCTTATGGTGGTGAAAATGAACAGAATGCAGAATCAGTCACTTCCGTATTGCGAGCAATGTTGATAGCTCTTGCTCTAATTGTTGCAACTCTCATCATTCAGTTCAATTCATTTCGTCGGGCAATGATTGTTTTGGTACCAATACCGCTTGCACTTATCGGTGTTTTTATTGGTATGGCAATCTTTGATGTACCACTTAGTTTCCCTGGACTCATCGGAATTTTGGCACTCTTTGGTATTGTGGTAAAAAATGCCATTATCTTGGTTGATAAAATTAACCTAAATATAAACAGTGGTATTGAGTTCGAGGATGCGATTGCTGATGCGGGTAAATCTAGACTTGAAGCAATATTTATTACATCGATCTCGACTATTGTTGGTATTCTACCTATTACGCTTTCAAATGAACTTTGGCGTTCACTTGGTGGAGCGATCATATTCGGTCTATCATTGTCGTCGTTCTTGACGTTGTTCATTGTACCGGCGTTCTTCTTGGTTTTGTTTGGGAATCGGAGTGGAAGGTAAGCGGGGGGGTAGAGGTAAAAGGTTGGAGGTAGGAAGTACTGCATTTGACTTTTACTATAAAAGATATATGATACCACTATCACTATGAAAAAGACCCTTATGTAGATCCGTCTACATCGGGGGCTTTTTTATTTTAGTATGTCAGAGAATTTATGATAATGATCATTCAAAAAAGTTATCTCAATATTTTTATTCCTTAGCAAAAAAGAGCATTTATTTTTATTTGGCGCCAGGACTCCCAATAGCACAGATTTTTGGTTTAAAAACTCTATCAAACAACCAAAATCTCCGTCGCCAGTAATAATTATGCAATTATCAAATGCTTTGGTGTAGAAGTCTGATACTGTGTTTAGAACTAGTTCTGCGTCGCAGTTTCCTTTGATAATTCCGCCGATAGAAATAGTATTTTT
The DNA here is from genome assembly GCA_964630815.1 of uncultured Candidatus Saccharibacteria bacterium. GTDB lineage: Bacteria > Patescibacteriota > Minisyncoccia > Phycocordibacterales > PALSA-1337 > C7867-002. The sequence goes on from CAZVXQ010000003.1 coordinate 9,624, forward strand.
GTATATTAGAATATAGCCACATTTTTGTAGATGATCATAGAATCTGGTTCGTGATGATATTAGGCCAATAAATATATAAACTTTTGTTGCATTATATTTTTGCCTTAGCCAACCTCTAAACTTTTTGTAATCTATGTCAAAACCAAGCTCCTTTGCTACTCTGTTTAGGTTATTACCATCAATGTATATGTTTATATTCACTGTTAAATATATTCTAGTTATTCACATATTAATTTGCACATTTGTTCGTTTAGAGATAATCTAAAGCAAACGTCTTTTGATAGGAATATGTGGACTCAGAGGGGATCGAACCCTACGCTTCGGAGCGCTCGTTTTTAAGACGAGTAACAGAACCATCTGTTAACTGAGCCCGCATGTTCCTACCAGCAGGTGTTTTTTATTTGATTGTGATTTTATCCTAACAGACCTTTGTTACTAAAAAAAACTGTGGACAATGATTTACATCACATTTAAATTGTAAAAGGAATACAGGTTAATTTTTATCTGGTATTTATATGTAATCTGTGGTATAATATGACGGTGAAAGAAAAAGCAAAGGCAAAGAAATATTCTATAAAAGGGACTATTTCGACCACCGCAAAGGGGGTCGGTTTTGTTGATGTTGTAGTCGAAGGAAAAGGTAAACTAGGTGGTTCGAAATCCAAAGATAATGACTCGATTCATATCGAAGAAGGTCTACTAAACACCGCCTTAAATGGTGATCTCGTTAATGTTGAAGTAGAAGAAAAAAGAGTTCAAGGCCGATTAAGTAAAGAAGGGAAAGTAGTCAAAGTTCTAAAAAGGGCAAAAGAACATTTTGTCGGTATAGCAAAAGAAGAAGGTGGTAAATTTATTTTTATACCTGATGACAAGAAAGTTTATACAAATTTTGATTTGATAAGTGAAGATACAAAATCAATGTCGGTTAAAGCTGATGATAAAATTTATGTAAAGATGATTCCATGGCTCAATACCGAGGTTGCACCTCAGTGTAAGATTGTCCGTATTCTCGGACAAAAAGGCAACAATGATGTTGAAATGGAATCTATTATCTTGGAAAGTGGTTTTGAGATTGATTTTCCAGCGGATGTAGAAAAGGAGACCGAGTTAGTCGCTCGAAATAATCACGAAATAAGTAAAGAAGAATTGTCGAAGCGTCGTGATATGCGAAACGTTCTCACCTTTACTATTGATCCGTTTGACGCAAAAGATTTTGACGATGCTATTTCATTTAGAAAAATAG
>CAZVXQ010000003.1:10876-13826 GCA_964630815.1 uncultured Candidatus Saccharibacteria bacterium
AGTTTGAGTAAAATAGATAAAAATTTTGCAGAAATAATTAAAACAAAAAAACCATTGTATGAGATCGGTGTGCATATTGCAGATGTTTCTCATTATGTCACCGAGGGTTCGGCACTGGACAAAGAAGCGATGAAGCGCGGTTGCTCTATATATCTTGTCGATCGTACTATTCCAATGCTTCCAGAGGTACTATCAAATGATCTTTGTAGTCTAAATCCAGGTAAAGATAAACTTAGTTTTTCTGCTGTTTTTGTTATTGATGAAAATGCCAGAATATACAAACGTTGGTTTGGTCGTGCAGTAATAAATTCCGATTATCGTTTTACTTACGAATCCGCACAAGGAGTTCTCGATAATTCTCCAGAGGCTATTTCGAAATATTCCAATAATATTCAAAATCCTGAAGCGGTAAAACACGGTCTCAAATATAGAAATGAGCTTTTGATTTTAAATAAAATTGCTAAGGTTTTGCAAAAAGAAAAGTTTCGCAAGGGTGCGATCGAATTTGAGCAAGAAGAAATAAAATTTCGCCTTGATGAAAATGGTAAACCGGTTGGAGTAATAGTCAAAGAAAGACTAGATACGCACAAACTTGTTGAAGAATATATGTTGCTTGCAAATCGTGAAGTCGCAAAATACATTTCTGATTCAATAAAAAAGAAAGGTAAGAAAGACACTGGTTCTATATATCGTATTCACGATGTGCCAGACAAAGACAAAATCGCCAATCTTTCTATTTTCGTAAAAGCTCTAGGTTATGATCTTAAAACCAAAGATGGCGAAGTTACCGCAAAAGATTTCAATAATCTTTTGAATCAGATCGAGGACACTCCTCATGAATCGCTCATTCGGGTTGCAGCTATCCGCTCGATGCAAAAGGCTGTTTATTCAACCAAGAATATCGGGCACTTTGGTTTGGCTTTCGAATATTACACACACTTCACTTCACCGATCCGTCGTTATCCAGATCTTTTGGTACACAGAATACTCAACAAGCATCTCAATGGTGAACCATTTTCTGATCAAGATATAAATAGATTTCAGCGTATTGCTGATTCTTCTACAGACAGAGAGATCGATGCGGCTGATGCTGAACGTGCTTCAAAGAAATTGAAGCAAGTCGAATATATGAGTACTAGAGTTGGACAATCTTTTGAAGGTACTATATCTGGTGTTACCAAGTGGGGTATTTATGTTGAAGAAAAGGAGACGAAGTCTGAGGGTATGATTGCTCTTAGAAATTTGACTGATGACTACTATATTTTCGATCAGAAAACCTATTCTATTGTTGGTGAAAAAACAAAAAAGAAGTTTACTTTGGGTGATAATGTGAAGTTCAAGGTTTTGTCGGCGGATCTTGAAAAGCGTACACTAGATTTTGTTTTGATTTAAGCGTTGTCAAAGAAACTGCGAAGAAATGTTCTTTCCAAAAGACCCTTCGCAGTGCCACCGAAACTAACATTTGAATACCATAGAAAGGTGGCACGAGAAGAGACAGCTCTGCGAGTTTTCTGTTATTCGAGCAGAGCTGATCGTGTCTTTTGGAAAGAACATTTCTTCGCAGTTTCTTTTTCCTTATTGATTTTGGAAATCTGTTGTCTGAATTTAATATATGCTACAATTCTCTCCAAGTCCTGCCTCGCGTCTGCAACGCATTTATTTAATAATAACTAAATTCATAAATGTTAAACAAAAAATGGCAGGAATGTCTCGGGTTTTTGGTACGTCAGAAAGATCGGGTGACAAATGATGCATATGTTAGACATCTGTTGGTTGCAGTCTTTTTTATCTGGTTAGGCTTCATTGCTTCTGGTTTGTATACGAATACTCAGTTTCGTGTTTTATATTCGCTCGATCAGAAGGTAAATGATAAAGAAATAATAAAGGTTATAGACAATGCCGATAAGTATGTTTATTTTGCCATCTACTATTTTACAAAAGAAAATATTGCTGATGCCCTAATTAGAGCAAAGAAGCGTGGTTTGGATGTTGCTGGAATAACAGATCGGGAAGCGAGTCTTGGAAGTAATAAAAACATTGTTCAAAAATTAAGAAAAGCAGGAATCGATATAAAAATAAGAAATAATAATGAGGGAATTATGCACGTCAAAGCTCTAGTCACTGACGATGCTTATGTCTCCGGTAGTTTCAATTGGACGCAGTCAGCAACTGTCTCCAATGATGAAATAATAGAAATCAGTACAAATGAAAGTGTGAGAAAGAAGTACTTACAGATTATAAAAAAATTGTTACAAAAAAATGACAATATTATAGATATTGCAGATGTTGGACATCTGCAAAATGGTGCGACTGGTGAGATAAAAGAGTATGACTTTATGGAAGCAAAAGATCATATTGGAGAAAATGCAATCATTCGAGGTAAAGTGGTCAAAACTTACACTGCCAAAAGCGGTGTAAGTTTTCTTGATTTTTGTTCAAATTACAAAACTTGCCCATTTACAGCGGTTATCTTTGCTTCTGATCGAGATAAGTTTGGCGATCTGAAGCAATTTGAACGCGAAGTTAAGATCAATGGTTTAATAAAAACATACAATGGCAAAGCGGAGATAATTTTGAATGAAAGGGAACAGGTGGAATAGTTTAAGTGTTATAATTCACCCATGAGAATTGCATCAATTTCTAGGGGTGATAAAGGTTTGCTTATTTTTGATATTCTTCTTATTTTATTTACGACTAGCGCTCTGCTTTTGTCTATCTTTGTTACTGATGTTAGATTGACTGACGCTCTCATGATTTTGTCAGTATTGGGATTGTTGCCTGTACTAATCAGTGCTATTCGCTCGCTTATCAAACGAGAAATCTCAGTTGATTTGCTGGCTTCAATTGCTCTAATTTTCTCTATTATTTCAGCTGAATGGTTCTCAGCAGGTTTCATTACTCTCATGTTGGCTTTTGCTAGAATTTTTGACCTTCTTACAATGGCGAAGAC
>CAZVXQ010000003.1:13836-15693 GCA_964630815.1 uncultured Candidatus Saccharibacteria bacterium
GAAGACCAAAAGCATAATCCAGAGTTTGATGAAATATCATGTTGAATCTGTTCGTCTGGTGGTAGGCGAAACCATAAAAGATATTCACATAAAAGAAGTCAAAAGTGGTGATTTGGTTATTGTCGATGCTGGAGACAAGATGCCTGTAGATGGAATTGTAATCTCTGGTAATGCTTCGGTTGATGAATCTTCACTAACGGGGGAATCAGAATTGGTTTCAAAGAAAGAAGGAGACAAAGTCTTTACTTCGACAATAAATCAATCAGGATCGCTTATTGTAAAGGTGACCAAGATTGGGGCAGATACGACTTTGTCAAAGATAATTGCCCTAGTAGAAGAAGCTAGTCGAAAAAAGAGTAAAGCAGAAAGATTGGCAGGAACATTTACAAAATGGTATATAGTCTCAGTTCTATTTGTCTCTATAACATTATATCTATTTGGTGTTTCGCCTCAATTCATACTTTCGATCCTGTTGGTAGTTTGTGCTGATGATGTGGCGGTGGCTGTACCTCTATCATTCACGGCAGCAATCTCTGGATTGGCAAAAAGAGGCGTGATAGTCAAAGGTTCTTCGGCACTCGAGCAAGTTTCGAGACTTAGATATGTCCTTACTGATAAAACAGGAACTTTGACAAAAGGCAAACCAAAAGTTGTTGGTATAAGAGCTTTTGGTAAATTTGATGAGTCAAAAGTTGCAGAATATTTTGGAATGGGTGCAGTAATGTCAAATCATGCAGTTTCAAAAGCAATCATAAATTATCTTCGAGAAAATAAACTGAAGATTCATAGTCCTCATACTTCGGAAGAAATCTCTGGTCAAGGGATTTCATTTTCTCATGACAAAGATCAGCTATTTTTGGGACGATTGTCGTTTATGGAAAAGGAAAAAATAGAAATTAATGAAGAAGTAAAAGATGCGGTTACAGTTGAAAAAGACGCTGGTAAAGGAACGGCACTACTTGCTTTTAATGGCAAAGTAATTGGTCTTATGTCATATGTTGACGAATTACGTCCTCGAATGAAAGAAATAATTGATGAGACCAAAATACTTGGAGTCAAAGAATGGCATATGCTTACAGGTGATAATGAAAAAGTAGCTAAGGTTGTCTCAAACGAATTAGGTTTGAGTAATCCTCACGCCAACATGACGCCAGAATCAAAGGTTGATTTTGTAAAGAAGTTCCAAAATCAAAAAAGACACGGAGAGATAGTTGCTTATATAGGTGATGGAGTAAATGATGCGGCTTCACTAGCGCTTGCTGATCTATCAATTGCGATGGGTGGTATCGGATCAGATGTAGCTATCGAAGCAGCGGATATAACTATAATGCATGATCATCTAAATCGTCTTCCACAAATTATCCGAACAGGCAAGAATGTAAGACGAATTATGTATCAATGTTTTGGTACTTGGACTGTAACAAATTTAGTTGGACTTGCTCTAGTGTTGACTGGAGTTATTGGTCCAGTGGGTGCGGCTGCTTACAATTTTCTGACAGATTTTGTTCCTATCTTGAATGCATTAAGGGCTAGCAAAATAAAATAGTTGGCATGTTATAATTAACATATTATTACCTGATATTTACTTGATGCAAACTATGGCTAACACTCAACCCTTTTGTGATAATATCGAGAAAATTACTTTGGCAAATGATAACTTTAGAGAGGTAGTTTATACTGCTCCTCATTGTCAGATTGTCCTCATGACAATCAAGGTTGGTGAAGAGATCGGTTTGGAAACTCATGCAAATAATGATCAATTTTTCCGTGTCGAAGCCGGAGTGGGCAGGGCGATAGTTGGTGGTAAGGATTATGATTTGAGTGATGGGACTGCTCTGCTTGTCCCTGCGGGCACTG
>CAZVXQ010000003.1:15703-16948 GCA_964630815.1 uncultured Candidatus Saccharibacteria bacterium
GGCACTGAACACTATATTATCTATGTTGGAGAAATACCACTCAAGTTTTATACTATCTATTCACCAGCCCATCATATCGATGGTAGAGTGCACGCAACAAAGCAAGATGCGGTAGCTGATGTAGAAGATGAAGCTTTCGGTAATTCATAATACAGTATTTATGGATAGAGAAAATTCAAATATACAAAAAGATTTGTCGGTCGAAAAGCCAATCAAACCAATGGCTGAGGAGAAGAAAGTCTTTGGTCTAAATAAAAATATTTTTACATTGGGTCTGATTAGTTTTTTCAATGATTTTTCCAATGAAATGATTTTGGCGTCATTTCCAGCATTCTTTACTTCAGTTCTGAAATCCGGTGCGGCATCGCTTGGATTGGTAGAGGGTATCGCTGACGGTATGGCAAACTTTCTCAAAATTTATTCCGGCAATCTTTCTGATAGGATTCAAAAACACAAAATTTTTATTTTTCTAGGTTATGGCTTGTCTGTTGCAACAAGACCTTTCTACATTCTCACTGGCAGTGTCGGAGCAGTTTTGGGTCTAAGAGCAATCGATCGAGTGGGAAAGGGTCTACGTGAACCGCCACGAGATGTGCTCATTTCGGCATCTGTTCCAAGTAATCAGGTCGGGCGTTCTTTCGGTTATCATCGAGCACTCGACCGTGCTGGCGGTATTTTGGGCCCTTTGGCAGCATATTTGATACTTTCTAGATGGGAAAATGGTTTCAATATAATTTTCGTTAGTGCATTTTTGCTTGGTATTATTTCTGTGGCCATGATATTTTTTGTTACTGATATTGCTACCGCCAAGACTGAAAATGGAAAAAAACTTTTCTCAAGATCGACTTATGTAAGTTTGCCTCAGTCATTTCGATATTATTTGATTGCAATCTTTCTTTTGTCTTTGGGTAGTTTGCCAACTGCAGTTTTGCTCCTCAAGACTACATCTATCGGCCTTGTTGTTGCTTCTATTCCATTATTTTATATGGTTTATAGTATTTCATATTCTGGTTTTTCATATATTTCTGGCAAACTGTCTGATCTCAAAGGTTCAACAAGGATATTGATGTTTGGATATTTGGCTCTAATTGCTTCATATATAGGCATATCCTTTGCTGAAAATTATTGGATGCTTATACTTTCTTTTGTTGTTCTTGGAATATTTTCTGCAACAACTGATGCGGCTCAACGTGCTCATACAAGTAGAGTCGTTGATCTAGAACTTAGTGGTACAGCGTTCGGTCT
>CAZVXQ010000004.1:0-13074 GCA_964630815.1 uncultured Candidatus Saccharibacteria bacterium
ACTGAATTCTCATTCTAAATGCACCGAAGTTTGCAGGCTAATTGCACCGCCCTTTTTGACGCTTCATACTCTAGTTTTAATTGTAATTAGAACTAAAAATGGTACATACGCACATAGGTCCAGGTGATTGGGGCTGTATTGGACGAATGCTCAATTCAGGTCATTCATTGCGAGAAATTGCTCGCACGATCGGCAAAGATCATAGCTCTTTAATTAGGCATGTTAATGATAACGGTGGTAGAGACGGATATGACATTCGAGAAGTACGAAGAAAGAAAAAGATGGGGCGAATCTCTGCCATGGAATCGATTAGAGTGGTTAAAGGTTCAGTGCTTAGGTTTGTTAAAAAAGAACTCAAGGATCACAAATCACCCGAGCAGATTGCAGGTATGCTTGCACTACGTAAGCAAAACGGTGTCACAAGCACCATTTACAGATACATAAAAGAAAGAGCACCGCATCTAAAAATGTTCCTACGATCTCAAAAAGGCAGATATCGAAGAAGACGAGGAACAAGGATTAGAGAAAAACAAAGAGAACAAGCCAAGAAAAGGAGAATTGATGAGAGGTCGAAGATTGTTGAGCGTCGAGGAAGAATCGGTGATTACGAAGGAGACACAATTCAAGGTAGAGACAAACGGGTGCGTATTGTCTCGTATGTAGATCGTAAATCTGGTTACATTGTTGCTTTCCTGCTTCCCAAGATGAATGCTTGTCTTTTAACCTCACTTACCCTAAAACACTTTCGACATATTTCAAAAATTAAACGTAAAACCTTTACCATGGACAATGGACCTGAATTCTCAGATTGGGAAAGATTAGAAAAGAAATCTAGTATGACCGTGTATTTTGCATATCCTCATCATTTTTGGGAACGAGGAAGTAATGAAAATGCCAATGGTCTTCTTCGACAATATTTTCCAAGAACAATGGACTTTAATTTGATTACTCATGAAGAGCTTGCACATGTAGTCCGAAAATTAAACAATCGGCCACGAAAACGACTAGGATTCTTGAGTCCAAGACAGATCTTTTCGAAAAAACACAGGCGGTGCAATTAGAGTGCTAATTCACTTTGACTGAATTTCTACTCCAATTTATTGTTCTAAACCTCCTCATTTTCGGGCTTCTCTAGCATTTCCACCTCCAATCCAGGAGTCTCTCCTGTTATGCGAAGAACGTCTTTATCTACTTTCTTCAACTCCTTTCCTGAATTATTGTAATGATTGACCACAGTCGATAGTGATACACCCAGTTTGCCATGGTATTCTTCATACTTTTTGAGATGGGTTCCGAGTTCTGAGACGCGCTTTATTATATCCTTGGCAGTTTCCTCTATTTGCAAAGCCTTGAGACCTTGCAGAACTGTCTGCAAATAAGCCATAAATGAAGTTGGTGAGACTATTATTACTTTATATTTATTAGCCGCTCTTTGTATCAAATTATCGGTCTCTTCTGTAATGGCACCGATTTTGTTCACTAATAGATCATAATAGATTGCCTCATGTGGTATGAACATGAATGCAAAATCCATCGTACCCTCGGTTGGGCGAATATATTTAGACGTTTCTTGAATACGATTTTTGAGATCACCCACAAAAGCTTTTTCCAATTTCTCTTTTTCTACTGGATTCTTCTCTTCTGAAAGCTTATTATAATTCTCCAAAGAAAATTTCGAATCAATAGGTATTATTTTATCCTTGACGAATACCACTGCATCAACTATTTCTCCATTTGCAAAAGGATATTGCATTTGATACTGACCCGGAGCAAGAACATTTAGAAGTAAAGTCTCAAGATAATACTCCCCGAGGATACCTCGATGCTTTGGATTCTTGAGAATATCTTGTAAGTTTTGCAATTGGTCAGAATAACTTAGAGTCTGTTTCCCTATCTCCTTTACCTGTGCCAACTCACTCGTTATTTCTTTTATCAATCTAGATGATTCGGATAATTGAGAGCGCATAGACTCCTGCATATTACGAGATGATTCACCGATCTTTGTATCTACGGATTTTGTAAGTCCTTCGACTTTGTAATCGACTGTCTTCGTAAGATCGCCGACTTTCCTCTCGACTGTCCGACTCATTTCATTTATTTGCTGAAGGATCAAGTTGAGCCCTTGAGTATCTTCTTTTTTGTCCTTATTGGAATTTCGAGAATTGATTGTATAAAAAACAAAGATAAGGTTTGCAACAATCAAAATTATGACTAAAATAATAAGGAAGATTTCCATTGACACAGTTTACAATGATGTACCAAAGAGAGCAAACAGAGATAGACATGCTCTAATAAATAAAATAGATTATTTTGCTATTTAATTTAATAAAAATAAGTTACACTATAAATATGACAATTCATCAAAACATCAAAAATCAAATAGTTGAAGCAATGCGAGCCAAGGACACAGTGAGACTCGATACACTTCGTGGACTCAATGCTTTGTTTATGAATGAAATGCTGACTCAAAAAACTCCATCAAACTCGGAGTTCTTACCCGATGACAAAGCCCTCGCTCTCATCAAACGCAGTGTAAAACAACGTCATGACTCTATTCGACAGTTTGAGATCGGCAAAAGGATGGACCTTGCAGACAAAGAACGTGCGGAGCTCAAGATACTGGAAACCTATTTGCCAAAATCTGCTTCGTTAGATGAAATACGCGCTGTCGCGACCAAAATCGCCAATGACACGTTCAAGGGTTCTCCTCTCGACACAAAGTCTGCTGGCAAGTTGACTGGCATGATAATGAAAGAATTGGCAGGTAATGCTGATGGTAATGATGTAAAAGCGGTAGTGGAAGCGATGATTGGGGGTAAGTAGATAGCACTAATCGGTTTGTTTCTAAGTTAGTCAGATTGCCTTATCCACAGCTATTTATATCGGCTTGACTTTTGACATTTCAAGCATTATAATTTATTCCCGGATGTCGGAAGGTCAAACCCCTAACTGAGAGGAACAGTTGGTATGCCGAACGACAATGACTCAAACTCTGTTCTGGTCGCACCGAACAGGGAGCGGCCACGGAAGCATGACTGGTTCAAACAAATGCGGGATCACGTTAACGGTGTACCGGTCGAGCGACAGAACATGGGTTGTCGCAAATACCCACCCGCTCGCTCGGTGTTCACAGGCAACAGAATTGCCCGCTCATGCCCACCTGAGCCTGACTAGTTTCACATGCCCCCTCGCTTCGGCGCTGGGGGCATCGTTTTTTTATCCCAAGAGCACCACACTTAAGTATAGTGATTAAATTTGAAATTATGTACTACTACCCTACTCAAATTTAAGCTAAATATTTGAGTCAACATTTTTATAAAATACAAAACTACCAGAAACCAGATCCTAAGCCTTCACAAAAGGTTCAAGCTCCACAATGAAAGTAGATCCCTTGCCCTCACCCTTTGACTCGGCTCTGATGGTACCATGATGAGCCTCGATCATCTCTTTTGCTACATAGAGACCGAGACCGGTTCCGCGAATATTTGTCTTACTTGCATTTTCGGCTCTAGAGAACTTTTGGAATAGATGAGGCAATGTCTCTGGAGCAATACCCACACCGGTGTCTCGAATTGTAAAAATGAATTTATGTTTTATCTTATCGAGCGATAAATGAGCAAATATTGAACCCTTAGGTGTATATTTCAACGAATTGTCAATAATATTTGCAAATACCTGCTTCAATTTGTCACGATCGGCCGTTGTCCTGTAATCAGGACCACTTTCGTAAGTAAATGAAAACTTAACACCAGATTTATCTATATTTGGTTTCAATTCAGCAACAAGATCGTCTATAAGATTTTTGAGATCAATAGTTTCAAACGCATATTTCATACCACCAAGCTCGATTCTGCTGATATTCAAATAATCATTGACTATATTAACGAGAGTATTTGATGAGTCTAATATTCTCATTATGCCATTTTTGACTTCTGGATTTATCTCACCCATTTCTCCTTCCAACAATAACGATGCATAACCCTTCATCGCCGTAAGTGGTCCCCGCAACTGATGCGTTGCAAAAGAAACGAACTCCGACTTCTGTCTGTTGATGTCCGTCAACCTAACATTTGCCTTTTCCAAATCCTTTGCCAGTAATTCAATTTTTTCGCGAGATTCGACTTCTTTAACTATACTCTGATTTAATAACAGACCAAGGATAAATGTAATAATTAACAGAACAAGATTAAGCATCTGTTCTTGAATTGACCCTGATAATAATATTCTTACAAAAATAAATAGCCATAGCGAAAAAAGAAATATTTGTGTAGAAACAACACGAACATTAAATAACTGAAATCTAAGAATTGCATATCCACTTATTGCTGGATATATAGAAAATAGTATAAGTGGATATGGAGGTATTACTGATATAAATGTTGTTGCGAAAACACTACCACCTCCAATCGAAGCGGCGATAGTAAAAATTATTGTATACAATAATCTATTTCTAATTTTTTTATTTTCTGATTTTCTAATAGCAAGCAATGTAGTAATCAGACCATCACCAACAATGAGTACAAAATATACAAAGAAATATATATAAAGTGGTCCAGGAACTGGCGCAAAATTAAATCCAACTTTCGGTTCAACTGTCATTATGAATGATGGCAATAGATTAATAGATGAAAAAAGTATTGCCAAAAAGGAATAAAATATAATGCGCCTTTTATGTAACTCTAGCGTGTTAGTAATAATTAAAACCAAAATATAATAACAAATCGGTATCAATATTGCTGCATAGTGTAATATCCAGTTACCCACTAAACCACCTTCTACCGTTTTAGAGATAGTCATATAGAAATAACCTAAACTCCAAATTGCCGTGCACATAGTTAGAGCAAACCATGCCTGATTTTCTAATTTCTTTATATTATGACTCAATACAACAAACCCAGATATTAGGGCAGTAAAAGCACCAATTAATAAGGAAACTGTATAATAATTAAAATCAATAGTTGGCATTTTGTTTAAGTTTTTAAAAATATATTACCCAGTTTAGTGCAATCTGGATTTTTCAATATGTATTCAGAAAGGCTTATAAGCGAATGATAAGAAACATTTATACCGTGATGTGGCTCTACATGAATATCACCAACATAGGAAGACAATGAATGTATGTTTTGTATCACAGAATCAAATTTACCTTGAAAAGCATATATAGCTGACTGTGGAGAAGAACATGAAACATGAGAATTATTATGCCCGTACGATATCATACCCGGAATAATATAATCATCGTTAAAATATCCATGCCAATGACATATTGAAAATCCTTTATTTTCTATCATTTCAACATAGTTATTATGATTACTATGGTATTTGGCAACTTGCGCCGCTAATGTATTTGCAAGAGCATGTGCCAATATAACTTTTGTATCAAAAGATGGTTTGTAAGTATTATCGATCCTCAAATCTTGAGGCCACTGTATTAGTAACTTACCATTTGATAATCCCATTTTAATTAAGTCTTTTTCTGGATTAAAGTTTGTCTTATTTGCACCTGATTTTATAGATAAAACCCAAACATCGTTAATTCGCAAAACAATACTATTATTATTAATTTCAATATTTATATATATATTTCCTTCATCATCAGTAAAATAGTCAGTACCGATAAATGAATCTGGATATATTTTTCTAAAATCATTCAATGTACGTGGTACTGGAATTTGTTTTATAGGTAATTGGAATGCAAAATATCCAAAACTCATTCCACTTCGATTATCTAGATGTAATTTACCAATCAATTTATGAAAACTCTCCCTAAAAGGTAAGCTGTCAATTTTTTTGCCTTCAGGATAAAGGTTAGTTTTTGAAAATTCTCTTGAACCATAAACAAGATCACGAACAGCATGAGTAATATCATCAGACATTAAATTGAATTTCTCATTAACACTAATAAAATCAGATAATTTTAAAGGAGATATAGGTGCTGCTAATTTTGGTATTAATGATTTAAGTACATGAAGTTCAAAATCTTTATCAGGATATGAATACATTGGATGTGACGCATTAAAATTATACATTAACCAATGCTTACTATTTATACCAATAATAATATTAGTCATATGATAGGCAAAAAGTGACATTGATTGATTAAAATGAGTATTAAAATCGGTATTTAGATTAATATCATCACTCATTTCAACTAAGGTTACGATGGAATTTGTTTTAAAATTTGAAATATATTGCATCGGCAAATCTTTTGTATTTTGTTCGCCTATACAAATAATAACTATATTTTGTTTAATTCTTCGTTTTGAACACAATAGATTTATTGACTTGAGTGGTATATAAAAAGATTTTTGAGGAAGTCCTAATATCGAATTAAAAATATATATCACATTGTTTAAAGAATATTTTCCTAATCTAAAGAGTCTTTTTTTAATTGGAACGGTTTCCCAAACAGACTCAAATGGTATTACATTAACTCCAATTTTAATAAATACCACCTTTAACTCATTGGCAAACTTTAATAATCTTTTATTAGCCAATTGCGTTTTAGGAAAAAATGATACAACAACATTACGTGCCATATCAGAAGGATTCATCTGAATGTCCTCTGTAATTCCTAAAATCTTTTTTACGGCCCCCAAACTAATCATTGTTACATTATATATCATTTACAAGCTTATTATTATCAACATATAATGAAACAATGATAGAAATTGATTATCACACAATCCTTTTATGGACTACTTCCGTATTAATTCTTAGTTTTGACTTAATTATTTATATAGGCAGTAATAATAAGTCCTCAAGAATATTCTGCTTTTTTTCTATGATAGTTGCTTTATGGTCCTTATCTTACGGTTTTTTTATATCGTTTACATTAAGTAATATTCCACTAATATTAATAAAAATAAATCATAGCTTGGGAATAATTGCAACTATAGGATTTATATTTTTTTCTCATGTATATCCCCATGATAATAAAATTCCAAAACGACTTATGGTTGTAAGTACTATATTTGGAATTATATATTGTGCGATTATATTAAATTCTAATCTTATAATATCTGGAATGTTCAGCGTTACAATTCCAGACAGATGGGGATGGATACCTGGGGTTTTTTATATGTCCTACGTACTAATTTTTTTATTCTCATGGATCTACATATTAACTCGCATAGGAATATCAAAAAAATACGCTAAATCGAAATATGAATATTTGAACAGTAGATTTATGTTTTGGGGATTACTACTAGGTGTATTACCCCCTCTAATTTTAAATATAATTTTACCAGCCTTTAAAATATATGGAGTAAGTTGGACCGGACCAATAACCTCAGCCATCTGGGTGTTTGTAATTGGATATTCGATCATGCGGTACAGACAAATGAACGTCAAGGTAGTCATCACGGAGATGCTGGCAGTTGCAATGACGATTATTTTCTTCATAAATATTTTCGTAAAAGCTGAGCTTGGAACGGTTCAGAATGTTGCTACTTTCTTTGTATTTCTAGTTATAGCGACATATTTGATCAGAAGTGTTTTGTCAGAAGTGAAGACAAAAGAACAGTTACGTGAGCTCAACAACACTCTGGAAGAAAAAGTAAATGAGCAGACCAAGGAAATAAGGAAGGCGTTTGAGCTTGAAAAACATGCTAGACGAGAACTTGAGAAGCTAAATGATACAAAGAATCAATTTATTATGATTACACAGCATAGTATTCGTTCACCACTTCAAAACCTGATAAACAATCTTCGAATCACGGACAGTTCAACAAAAAGAAATGTCGATCAGAATTTAAATAGGCTTATAGAAATTACAAATGATTTCTTGAATATTTCAACGATCGATGATAGTAGAAAGTTATTGAATATTGAGAAATTCTATATTCTTAATCTAATCGATAAAATATTACTAGATCTCAAATTCGATATCGATACCAAGAACATCAATATCAAAGTTGATAGGAATCCATCATCTTGGCCGACAATTAATGCAGATAAAAACAAGATATATGAAGCATTTTTAATAATAATTGAGAATGCAATTAAATATAATAGACAAAATGGTTCTATAAACATTTCCGCACTATCAAATTCTAATACCTGTCAGATAACAATATCAGATTCAGGCATAGGATTGACAAAAGATAATCTAAATAAATTAAACAGTTCTCATTTCTACAGATCAGACGAAGCCAAAATGCTCAACCCTATTGGTATGGGCATTGGTATATCAGTAGCAAAGACAATAATAAAAGCCCATCACGGATCTTTAAATATTAGTTCTGCTGGTATTGACGCCGGTACAAATGTAGATATCAATTTGCCAATTGACTACTTCACGAATATTGAGACTATGTTATAGTTATTTCGCTTATGAACGAATCACCAAACAAAGAAATGATTGCTTTCTTTACTGAATGTATCGGTCTTGGTGGTATTCTACTACTCATTGTCGGCACCGTAATAATTAAACTTTTGGAAGTACTTGGAATTGTCAAAATAACAATTGGCTAGACTAGTATTGAGAATATAGTCTTACTATTGTATTCCTAAACTGTTTTGTAATATCTTCGACAGATCGATTTTTTGAAATCTCAATTTTATTTCCTACATTAATAACGACTTTTGGTCGAATCCCGACACCTCTTATTTTACGAATACTAATTGGTATAACATCTACAAGAGTTTTCTTGTAAAGGACTGACGCACCATTCTTGAATGGACCGATTTCATCCTGCTTTACAATTCTACCCTCGGG
Organism: uncultured Candidatus Saccharibacteria bacterium; assembly: GCA_964630815.1. GTDB lineage: Bacteria > Patescibacteriota > Minisyncoccia > Phycocordibacterales > PALSA-1337 > C7867-002. The sequence goes on from CAZVXQ010000004.1 coordinate 8,720, forward strand.
ATATATTACAATATTGCCACCATCTTCTATAATTTTTATTGGCTTCTCCAAATTTTTTTCAATACCTAAACCGAGAGTGACAGTAAAAACCCCGAATAATGAATAAACAAAATCAACTAACCCCAGAAAAGCAAAAGTATTCATAAATTTGCTTTCAAAACTATTTACCGCCATAAAGCGAAGTGGTAAATGAGGTGTATTGATACCAAGAATAATTCTAAATAAAAAACTATCGTAAAAAGATGTGTGATTGGCAATTATAATAAATGGTCTATCCACACGATCAAAAACATCAGCTCCAGAGATTTTAATTTTGAAAAATAAATAGAAAATTATAAATAGAAATGGCCAAGTTAAATATTGAGTAAACTTTGCAAAATAATTTACAAGTTTATCTTTTGAAATTAATGTTGTTGAATTATCAAAATCTAGAGAATCAATATATTGATCAGCTGTATTTGCCATATTTTAATTTGACATACATTATACCACAGAAATACCGCAAAAAACACCAAAAAATGTCATTTTCGGGCATTTTATCCACAAATATAGCCACAAAAAGCTTGACTTTATATCACGAACATGTTATCATCGACTCAGAAATAGCTCGTTGACAACCAAAAGTTGATCATCGCGAGCACTAACCGTCAAAGGTCGGTAACGACTTTTGGCACAAACGTTTTGGAGATTCTATGAAAATGAAAACAATGTGGGCACTTGTGCTCATCTTCGTTTCGTTGCTGCCAGCTTTCGCTGGTGGTGGCGAATGGGTCTTCACCGACCCGCCCCTGACTCAATCTACGGACGGTTCGTACGTCCGGAATCCCAGCGCCTCTATCCGGGGCGACTGGAAACAGAATCGGGTTCTTCATGGGAGCCCGACCGCCCTGCCCGACCGGCTCCCTGGTATGGGCAGTCGGGAAAACATGTTGGATTACATCGTGGCGAGTAACAATTTCGCCATGAATGTTAATATCGGGCTAGTCATCGAAGAGCCCGCGTCGGAATATTTCAGCCTCAGGACCGGACGGTGGTCCGACGGGTATCGGTCGTACTCTGAGGCCCTTACGGACATCGGTACCGGTTTCGCCCTAGTCTGGAATAAGTTCCGGACAAACAATCTTCCACAAGACTCCCTCGTGTACGCCACCATCACGGTGACGTATTTCCACGATAATGTGGTGGGCGAAGATAGAGGCAATGGCCTCGCACTTCAAGTGTACAACCCAGTTGATAGACTTAACAGGGTTACATTGGAGAAAATCCTTGCTTCGATCGAGATCGACGACCCGATCGACTACGGGCAAGTCATCGTTCGCGTACCTCGACTGACGAGTATCAACATGAAGGTCGAGGTTCAACCAGGACTCATCGCCGAGCTCGACTGGACCGCAGCTGGTGCGAAGCCATCGACACTCTGGAGAACACTAAGCTCCAGGGAATGGACCACGGCCACGTACCTATATCTTCGTAATTGGTATGCCGACGGTTCCAAACCGGGGCGATTCACTCTCCGGTCGCAGGCCGGCCAGGTAGTCACCTACACCCAGTACGGTGATAACCTTGGAGACGTTCGGCTCGAAATGCTCCGTGGGGCCACGGCAATCAGGGTCTCTCGACCGCGTGGAGCGACTGTTGATCTCAGTAGCTCGCCAGATCTGGTGAACTGGACGTACCAGATCGGCGTCCAGGTCGGCTCCGAACCGACCATGGTCAACATTGCACAACCTTTGAGTATCGTGCATTTTTTCAAGGGTGAGGCCTTCTAGTGAAGGCCAAACCTACAAACCCTCGACGCTTCGGCGTCGAGGGCCTTCTTTTTATATTTCTTTAACAGTAGAGCTTATCACTTTAAGCTTTACACTATCTCTTTTTTCTGGCAAGCTATTACTGCTACATATAATTTCAAAATTGTATGTACCGACAGTACCAGTATTATTACTTGAGTTACCAGAACTATTTACATTTGCATTATTAAGCCATGAATCCGACCATAAATCAGTAACGTTATCAAGATTTTTATCACACGTATACCCATCCGGATTAGAAGCAGTCTTTTTATCCAACGTATTGATCCACTGCAAAGCGAATGGATGACCAACCTTTGTCACATAACTCTTTTTACTACCCTCAGATTTTGCATCAATATCGTTTTGATTTGCACCGATGAATAATTTGAGTTCTTTATTACTTATTTTGACATTACCACAGGAGAACGTTTTTATTGTGCCATTAGTAAGATTTCTCACAATTACTGAAACATCATATGATCCAGCAAAAGCATAGGAATATTCGAAATCACGTGTTGTACTTTCTGGATTTACTTTATCACCAGTAATCCAGGAATATTTATAATTACCTGCAGGACTTGGATCACCTACCGAGAAATTAACTTTTTCACCTACAAATGCAGCTGGAACATCTATTGAGCATGGTGGAACACGTGTAATTGTAATACCTGGAGGTGCAGAATATGAACATGTAGGACTCAAAACTTCATTTTTACCAACTTCACGAACATTTAGAGCGACTGATGAATCGCCTGATCCTGAATATGCCTTATCAAATGTAGAAACATTTCCGTATGTACCTGAACCATTCCAAGCATATTCATAATTGTTATCACCACCCGATGGCATAGCGGTAAATCGAATCAGACTATTATTGATCTTCAAAGAACTACAAGATGCATTAAATGCCGCAAGTGATGATGTTGAAGTATCGGCATTAAAGTTCAACCAACCAATAACTGGACCTCCCCAAGCCATTCCAGAGACGATGCCAGTTGCAACATCAAGTTTCAAACCTTCCATTCGAGTACCTTGAGCACTAGCAATCCAACGATTCCAGAATTTATTTTTCAATGCCGAAGCAAGTGAGGTATGATTTTGACCCGATAATTCTATCCAACCATCCCAACCATCACTTCGAGATTGCATAGACGCACAGGTTGCGCCAGTAGTAGGCGTCTCACCTCCAACAGTACCAGCACAAGCTCGTATCCAGCCTTTTACTTCACCAGTATCAAAATTTATATTGGCATTCGTTCCAGAAGAACCACCCGCAGGAAAATCAGATAGTCCTCCAAACTTAACCCAACCAATATTTGGCGACCAGGCATAGCCACTAAGATCTCCGGTATTTTGATCTATCAAAATAGTATCCAAATTTAGCCAGCCTATATTGGACGACCATGCCCAACCTGTAAGATTACCTGGAGAAGGATTTGTTCTGAATGTATAATCGCTAGAACTAGCGGCACCACCAGCATTCATCGCATAAGCTCTGAAGTGATAGACTCGATCTGGTGTAAGACCAGTTATATTTAGCGAGAAATTACCTGTTCCATATGATCCATTTTGCTTCGTTTCTGTACCATAAGAATTATTTAGTCCATATTCAAAACCGCGCTCTGTAGCAGTACCTGAAGTAATATTTCCAGTCAATGTTACAGAATTTCTCGTAATGTTCGATGCACTCGCTATGACTGAAACACCTGGTACTGGTGTAGGAGTAGGTGTTGGAGTTGGGGTTGGGGTGGCTGTCGGACAAGCACCCGTAATAAATGTTGTTTGGGCCGTCTGAGTTGTTCCAATAGCATTGATTGCATAAGCCTGAAGGTAATATGTAGTTCCGCAAGACAAATTACCCACCATGAATGAATAATTAGCCGCTGAATATGGACCATCGGTTAGTTTTGTTGATGAGCCCATAATCCAAGTTTTTCCGTAATTAAAACCAAGTTCTGTTACATCAACATTACCCGTAAGCTGTAATGTAACCCCAAATATCGCTGAAGTCGAGGTTGTTGATGAAACTATCATATCTATTAATGTAGGGGTCGATGTTTGTAAAGTAGGTTCAGGAGTCTGAGTAGTACATGCATTTGTACTAAAAGTACCCTGCGCTCCATACCCAGTACCATTTGTTGTAACTGCAAAAGCGCGGTATTGATATTGAGTACCGCAGGTCAATGCTGAAGCAGTTATAGCACCGCAAGATGTATTTGTTGTCCTTGAAAATGCTCCCGTCCCAAAATTTCCATCTTCACAAATAATTTCTGAATAAGAGCCCACACCATATTGAAAACCTCTTCTTGTAACCTCAATACCAGCTACTCCAGTACTAGTAATATTTCCATTCATAACCGCGGAAGTGCCTGAAATTGATGTTGGATTATTACTGGTAACCGATGGAACAGGAGCGGAAGTTGGCGTAGGAGTTGTTGTTGAACATGCAATCGTCGTAAATGTCTGATCTGAAGTTGAAGCAGAACCACAAGTGTTTGTCTCAAAGGAACTGAAATGGTAAGAGGTTACAAAAAAATTGGAGATTTTTTTTTTCAATCGCTTTTT
>CAZVXQ010000004.1:13084-15755 GCA_964630815.1 uncultured Candidatus Saccharibacteria bacterium
AAATGGTAAGTGGTTCCACATGTTAAACCAGTTACATTCTCTGAGAAAGCACCGGTACCATATGTTCCGGCAGTCGAAATAGTTGTACCATAATTTGAAGTCAAACCGTAATCAAATCCTCTAACTGTAACGCTGGCACCACCAATAGAGGTTATATTACTATTGAAAGTAACAGTTGTCTGATCTATAGAAGTTGCCGTTGGAACCGCGAGAGTTGGTTTATCAATGGGACTTGGAGTTGGTGTAGCTGGACATGCAGTTGTTGTAAAAGTATAGTCAGAAGAAACTCCTGTACCAACTGAATTTGTTGCAAAAGCCCGATAATGATACGTGGTATTACATAGCAAACTACTTAGAGTTCTAGAATATGAACCTAAGGGTATAGAAGATGCGACATTTGACCAGGTGTTTGTATAACTAGTGGAAGTACCATAATTGAAACCACGAGCTGTAACAGTGGCACCACCTAGTGATGTAATATTTCCATTTATGGTAGCAGAAGTCGCACCAACTGTTGCTGCAGCTGGAACAGTTACCGTTGGAACCGTTGGCGTTGGGGTAGTCGTTTGAGCCAAAACTACTGTGAATACTGTCAGCATTGAAACAAAAACTAATGATGCAAAGGCGAATCTAATGTTTTGAATCATGAAAATATTATTATTGATATTACAAATGAGCGCAAAAACTCAGTTACTTATATTGTAACTCAATAATATATAGAGAGCGATGAAAAATGTGGATAATTAGATTTCTTCTACTGTAGATAGAATAACATTCAGAATAACTGATGTCTGTTTTGTGCCAAATTTTTGACTGAGGCAGTTTATGGTAAATGTATACTTACCAACCTGATTAGTATTTAGATTGCTTACACTTCCACTTTGATCTTTATTGTTTTCCCAATTATTTACCCAATTGACCCCATCAATCTTTGCAACAGATCTAGAACATGTATATCCATCAGGATTATTGGATGAATCAACATATTTATTTGAATAAGCTGGCAATGTATTTATCCATTTAAGACCAAAAGTTGATCCGAGTTTTACTTTATATTCATTCTGATTTGCCACATTACCATTTGGACCTATTTTCAAAGACAATTCTCTATTTATAGCGTTAATCTGTCCACAATATATATTACTTGTTATTATCCCCTGTTTATCTGTAGCACGAACAAAGACTTGATCAGAGAATGGTGCGTCAAAGATTTTTGTTGTTGGATTAACATAATCTTGCACTTGGTTTCCAAGAACTAATTTGTATGTAAATGGACCGCCACTACCACCCCAAACCCCATTAACTCCTATAATCGCAGAATCTCCAACAAATATATTCAGAATGCCATTTGAAACACCGTTTATTGTGCACGAGCCCTGAATTGTACCACCTCGTCTCTCAACCGTTGGACAAATCGGTTCAATTATCTTTCCATCAACCATATCCAAAATTTGCAATGTTGCAGTCTCATTTGATTTATTAGATACCGGAATAACTAATTGACTAGCATCTTTGGAATAATTACCGGTACCATTCCACCTATACCAATAATCTCCAGATCCACCTGTAGCAAAAGCGCTAAATGTTATTACTCCTTTTTGGTTCGAAGAACCAACACAACGACCACTAAGTACTTGTTTTTCGTATGAAGCACCAAATTGCAACCAGCCAACAACTTCACCGCCCCAAGCAAAACCAGAAAGCTTGCCTGTACTGAGATCCATTCTTACACGATCATTACTTTTCTTATCATCGGCAAGTTCGATCCAACCATCCCAACCATCTGTACGCGGATCCATAGAACGACAGTCAGCGCCATTTGTTGGAGTTTCACCACCTTTTGTGCCTGCACAAGCTCGAATCCAGCCGGAAAATACTCCAGTATTTGGATCCATTCGAGCCGGATTACCCTTTGCGCCATTTTCAGGATATTTACTCAAATCATGAAACTTAATCCAGCCAATATTCGGTGACCAACCGTAACCACTGAGTAAACCATTATCCTTATTTATTGAAATACTCCTAAAATCAACCCATCCAATATTGGAGGACCAAGCCCATGCATCTAGAGTATCTGGAATCACTGTAGGTGTAGCCGTTGGTGTTGGTTCAGGTGTTGCTGATGCAGTAGAAGTCGGTTCAGGAGTAGCAGTAGGTTCTCCTGTAGGCGTTGGTGTTGGAGTAGATGCAGATGGTTTAGATTTAACGTCATTAACGCCAACATTTAGGACAAGAATCGCTACTAATATAATAATTAAAATTCCAACATGATAATTAGATGCTTTCATATACCTCTATTGTATCCTATATATTGTCAAATGATACATTTTATTGTGGATAAGGTTAGTAGCTAGCCACTAGGAATTAGCGACTAGGATTTAGCCACTAGTAAAGGCAAACGTATATTGGAAATGCAATATAAAACACGACTACTCTGGCCACTTTTCTACCATGAGAAGTTTTTTGTTAGAAATAGGAAGGCTAGACCAAATCTCTTCGGTAATAAATGGCATGAATGGATGCAAAACTTTCAATGATTTGATCAGAATATGCAATAAAGTTTGCTTGCGAGACAAAATATCGTTTTCATTTCCACTAGACATGACTTTTTTGCTTTCTTCCAAAATAATATCTGCAAAATTGTGCCAGATATAGTGGTAAATCTTTTCTC
>CAZVXQ010000005.1:0-15724 GCA_964630815.1 uncultured Candidatus Saccharibacteria bacterium
ATGTACCATCCTCAATCATCCTGATGAATATATCAACCTCTGCTTTTGAATAGTTAAATTTTTTTGCAACCTTATGTAACTTTTCCATTTGCTCAGTTTGTTCATCATCTAGAACGATAATTTCAGGAATTCTTTCGTATACAGGATTTGTCGAATTCTCGGTAACTCTATCAGTGGTACTTCTTGGCGCATATTTTCTTGTCATATAGTTTCTATGATTGTTTTCAAGACAGAGCTTTATAGATTCGAAATGACCTTCTTTTATTTTCTTGTATAAGGCTGATTCTGCAATTTCAATCATATTCTTATGACCTTCTTGAAGTGCGGCGTGGACATTATATCTGAACGTATCATCTTCTCTGACCCATCGATAAAAGGTCATGCGAGATATGCCAGATTTCTTCACTGCGTAATTTATAACTGGTATTTCTTGTAATGATTCTACAATTTCTTTTTTAATTCTCTTGCTGTCGAGACTCATGTATCTTCACTCTTTTTTTGCCAGTTAGTTTTTCCCATCTATTGAGGATTACCTCAGCATACACGGGACTTTTTTCCATAATGAAGCATCGTCGATGTAACTTAGTAGAAGCAATGAGTGTTGATCCTGATCCACCAAACGGTTCAAGTACAAGCTGTCCTCGTTTAGTCAGCACTTTGATGTATGGAATGAGAATCTCAATCGGTTTTGTGCCGAATATGATTCCTTGTCCTGAGGATTTTTCATCAGCCGCGTTGTAATCAATGAAATCAGTTGGGCAGAATTTCTTTCCTTTACCGTATGATTCCCAATGAGGTTTACCTTGAATAGCAAAGAGGGCTGTTTCGTATTCGTTCTGTAATAGCTGATCTTCTTCAGGTTCAGGATTACATTCGATATTTTCATCTGATGTGGCAACCATTGCAATGTCATGCTTATTGAAGAACTTATGAGTTCCTGCATAGCCTTGATTACGATTAGGGAGTCTCCATACAATCATATTTCTAACTCTCCAATGTTTATCCATCTCACCCCATATGGTGCGAATATTCTTCCAGTTTTCATAACAGATGATTGAGAAGTTCGGAGCCTGAACTTTGGCAACATTCGCCATCCATAATTCTGTGAAGTTATCAGGCAATACATCTGTTTCAAGATATCTGCGATTTTTCTTTGCACCGAATCCTGTGACAGCTTCACCATGTTTTCCTTTGCCGTGTAGGTAATCAAGAATATAGGGTGGATCAGTCATCACCATGTCTACCTTATTATCACCACAAAGCGTGAGCATGTTATCTTCGATAGTTGAATCACCGCACATAAGGCGTGACCCATCTAAATCGTAGACATCACCTTTCTGTACGGTTACATTTTCAATACCAACTTTCTCGAGTTCTTTTTCAAGATCGAAGATTGTTTCTGTTTCTTCATCTTCAAAGATTGAATCTAATTCAATTGAATCAAATCCAACATCTTCAAGAAATGATTCATCGAATTTTGCGAGCAATTCTATATCCCATTCGCCTTGGTTTTTGTTAAGGCGAAGACATAGTTCTTTTTCTTTTTCGAGATCTGGAATGTGAATGTATACAACAGGAACTTCTGTATATCCAAGTTCCTTAAGAACTTTGAGTCTGAAGTTTCCTCCGATGACAATATTTTTTCTTTCATCGGCAGAGTTTGCAAGAATAGGATCAACGATGCCGTAGCGGGTGATACTATCTTTTAATTCTTTTGTGTTTTGTTCTGACCAAGTCCGAGGATTATAGTCAGGTGAGGTTAATAATGATACGTCGATATACTCAACGTTAAGTTTAGGATCTCGCGATCCAGATTTGTTGTTTGTCATCTTCTTTTTAAGAATTAGTAGACAAGGTTTTTGTAAGTCGACATACAAAAACACTGCCTGTTGTTAATGACAGATTTCTAGAAAATCTGGGTCGGTGTTAACTGTATTCTTACACGTATCTTTTTGACATGCAAGCCAATTTGTATTATAGCAGTGCTATAATAACGTTATTTTAAGCCGCAAAATGACAATCCCTAAAATCTGTATCATTTGTAACATTTTTTCCAAACAACCTATATTTAGCAACATTTTTGATTTTTAGTGTGATATACAAATAAGTTGTCTTTTTGGTAGATTTTGTATCAAAAAAGTTATCCACAGGATGGTTTTTTCAGCTATAATAAATAGATTGAAATACAGACAGCAATACAAAAACTAATGATCTGCTAGAAGATCAAAATCCAGAAACTTTTACAAGTTCATGGATTTTTTCTCAATCTCAACCTCTGTATTTATTCTTCGCAAAAAACTTTCGTACTGAAAATGGAACTATTGATTGGGATTCTGTAACTGGAAAAGTAGATAAAAGATACCAAAAGAAATGGTTAAGGCACAAATGTAAAAAGATTCGTTTTTATGAAAAGAGAGAGGAGGTAGAAAGGGTGTTGGATAAATACAGAGAAAAGTTATATCTGTTTATGGTACGCAGTGAGGGTGACGATAAAGAGACTTGTAATCGTATGACTATATCTTTAGTTCGTCTTGCTCAAAAAGGTAATACTTGTGCGAGAGATGAGTTGGTTATGTGGGTTACATATGTTGTGAACGATTGGATTGATAAATATCCATTACTATACAAATGGAGAGGATATCCTGATGAGGTGACCGACAAGATTGTTGGTTGTATGCTCAGATATCGCTACACAGGTTCATTTCTTGGATATCTCTTTAAAACCCTTGAGTATTCAGCGAGAGGTAAACCTCCAATAGTTTCGTTTGATGATCAGATTGGTGATAGTGGTAAGACAAGAATCGATTATTACATCCAAGAGAATAATGGTGACCCCGACCCACATGCCTCAAATGACCTAGTCTGAATGTGCTAGAATACCCTTACAAGGCTTGGAGTCGTGGGTACTTAACCCACTTGGCCCGCTGATATGGACCCCATTTAGTAGACACGATCTCTATGATAACCGATTTTTTAATCTTTCGAAAAATACTATAATTACTTCGATCAAAAATATTTTAGAAAGAGATATAAATGGATATTGGAATACCAAACCTCCAGTTCCGATGAATAAAATTTACAATGTAAATTGTCATAAATTTGTCTTATACGTAATAGGTAGAATTTCATGGGATGAAATGATTTCTGACCCTTCAGAACAGCGTGTTGCGGGAAAAGACTTTACTTTTGGTGATAAAATTAGCTCTATTTCTGATTGTGAATATAAATTAATTATTGATGAAGAAAATCTTCAGAAGCTGGCTAATAATTGTGAGATTGGTAAATTTTATATAGGTCAAGTTCGAGATGCTCAGACTGGAGAAATGGCGCACTCTTTCATTCTTAAAAGAGAATCAGACAATGGCTATGTTTGTTTTGATAAGCCAGGTTTCAAATATCCATTTGCTGTTAGTGATCTTGCTACGATTATAAATTTTGTAAACAAAGATGGGGAACAGTCCAATAAGAATCAGTTATGGCGTTTTGTGCTTATTGATACGATTGATAATACTTTTTAATAAAATATCTCCGCAAAAACTTTACACCAATTGAATATTGTGGTAATGTCCAATGGGTTACGAAAACCAGAAAAGAGGAAACAAAATGGTTCATATCAAAAGAGGTCAAACGGTAAGGGTGCTCTGTGATGATGTCGAGATCGATACCGCCACGATCGAGACGGTTGACCAGAGCGGAGGTGTGATTTTCGGTGCTTGTTTTGCCAGCACCCTAATTGGGACGTTCGAGTTGACATACAATCCCGGTAAGCAGGGTTGGACGTTGTTCAGGGCTGATGGGTGGACGGTTTATCAGCCCAATGGAGCTGTCTATCAACTCGAGGTTCTCGAGGAAGGGCCGATCACCATCACATGTCCCGAAGGCGCTGATTAGTCAGGAGCTTTCTCCTTACGTGGCGCGAACTACAGAGTTTCGCGCCTTTTTTGTTACCCTTTTTACTCCTCGCGTATCATTCTAGAAAAATCATTACTATTTTCGTATTTGATTGCGCGGTCATTGATGTAATATTTTTTCCGTGCTTCATCGAATGGTAGGTTAGTGTCGATAAGTCCTAGTTTGTAAGCCAGTTTGTCAGAATTTGCTGGAAGCAAGATGCGGAGATTGAAAAATGGCATTCTTTTTGGGGTAATCTTATTTACATGAGCAACTATATTTGTGGTGCAAGTGTTGGTGATTGTATTATAGAATTCTGGATTATCTCGGAGATGATTTGCTCTTTCAAGCATATCGACAAAAAGTGATTTCATTTTTTCATTTTCAGCCTTGATTGGATAGACATAAACTAAATCTTTACGATAATTTGAGCGTAACTTGATAACATCTTTTTCGTCAGCTATCACATACATCAGTTCGTATTGATTGAATAAACCTTTGATTGGATGGTAAGCCTCACCTTTCTCTTTTCTTATTTCTACTGAAATTGAAACAAATTTGTCATTTTCAAATTCAAAACTCAAAAATGTGTGAGCAGAACCAGGAATTCCTGAAAAAGGCTCGACCACATACCAGACTTTTTTGAGTTTATTGAGGTCATAGGTTTCGTCATAATATTTGGCAACGAAACTTGTTGTTGAGGCGTATTTAAAATTCCTGACACTTTTTATTGTAACTAGATTGTTTGATATTGTTGCGCTTGGCAGTACCATCTGATCTTCATTCCAATTGCGGTTGTTGGATGACGAGGTGATAATATCGCGGATAAAAATTGCTAATATGACAACTAGTAAAATAGTGACAAAAGGGTATACAACCAAGTACTTTGATAGCTTGATTACTCTTTGCATTTTGATATTGTAACAAAATAAACAAAATATGACTTCTGCACAAATATTAATCGAGACAATGATTAAACTGGGCGACCCCAAGAGGGCGCTAGGTGTTGCTCGTTTCTTCAAATCCGGAAAGGGTGAGTATGGAGAAGGTGATTATTTTTTGGGAATAAAAGTTCCTGTTATCACAAAATTGGCAAAATATAATACAGGGGTGAGTCTCTATGATGTTGGCGTTTTATTGAAAAATAAATGGCATGAGATCAGAGTGTTGGCAGTAAAACTTTTGGTTTTGAAATTTAGTTCAAGGAAGACTAGTAATCAAGAAAAAACTCGAATTTACAAATTTTATTTAAAGAATACAAAAAATATCAATAATTGGGATTTGGTGGATATTTCTTGTCATTATATTGTTGGTAGTTTCTTGTTAAATAAAAAGGCCGAAGCAAAAAGAGTTTTGTCGAAGTTGGCAAAATCTAAAAATTTATGGGAAAGAAGAATAGCAATAATTTCAACTTACGCATTTATTCGAAACAATGATTTGACTCTAACATATGAAATTGCCGATATGCTTTTGAGAGATCAACACGACCTTATGCACAAAGCTGTAGGTTGGATGCTACGTGAGGCGGGTAAGAGGGACGGGCTTAGATTAAAGGCCTATTTAAAAGAAAACATTGCAAAAATATCGAGGACTGCTTTGCGCTATGCGATCGAAAGATTCGAAGAAAGCGAACGAAAGAAGTTTTTGAGGTTGTGAATAAATCCCAATTATCCTTTAATGAATTTGCACGTTCGTGGTATAGTATAAATATGCTGAAGGGTAAATTAGGCGCGAAAAAATTCTTTTTAAATTTACTGTTTACTTTTGGGCTTATTTGGTCTGGCACATCTATATATGAACTTTTTAAGAATGTAATTCCATTCGTAAAAGATTTCGATGAAAAAATGATTGCTCTTTGGTTTGTTTATTTACCTCTTATATTAGTTGCTCTAATTGAACCTATTATTCCAATTTTCATAACTATCTTTTTGTGGAAAAAAATAAAAAAGTTTGGTGTTGAAATGGAACAATAATAAATAGTTATTTGTCATCATTATTTGATTTTTACAGAAAAATTAGGATCGTCAGCACATTTCATTCACGGCATGATTATTTTCATAGGTTATTCCTTTTGTCCATTATTGAAATTACTACAAATGACAATTAGAGTCAAAAAAACCTTTATGCTACAATAACCTATTATAATTACACTTTACTATCATGATGAATTATTTAGGTAATGGGGGAGGTGGAGGTCAGTTTTTTGGTTTGGGATTGGCATCTATACCCAAAATAATTGATGCTGAACCAAAAAATACTACTACTGATAATTCTTCCACTTCAAATGGTTCGACAAGTTCAAAGTTTGTAAAAGAGTAAATCACGATTATGAAAATTATTACTGATAAAAATAAAATAGAAGAAATTTTTGCTCGAGGAGAAGTTGTTGATGTTTTGCCTTCAAAAAAGGAGTTCATAGATCGTTTGACATCTGGAGATAGACTCAAGATGTATATTGGTTTTGATCCGACTTTCGGTGCTTTACATCTTGGTCATGCAAAGAACATTATGTTCATGGAAGAACTTCGTAAACTTGGTCATGAAATTATTATTTTGTTTGGAGATTTCACTGCTCAGATCGGTGATCCAAGTGATAAGGGGGCAACTCGCAAGCAACTAACAAGTGAACAAGTCAAAACCAATGTTTCCGGTTGGATGGATCAAGTCAAACCTCTGATTAGTTTTGATGATCCAGAAAATCCTGCCAAAGTCGCTTACAATTCTGAATGGCTATCTAAACTGACTTTTGCTGATGTTGTAAATTTGGCTTCCAATTTTACTGTGCAACAGATGCTCGAGCGAGATATGTTCGCAAAGAGGCTTCGAGAAAATACACCTATTCATCTTCATGAGTTCATGTATCCTCTTATGCAAGGTTATGACAGTGTGGCAATGGATGTTGATGTAGAAGTCTGTGGTACAGATCAGACATTCAATGCTCTTGCAGGAAGAACATTGCAAAAACGTCTTAAGAATAAAGACAAATTTGTAGTGGCATTAAATCTCATTGCCAATCCAAAGACAGGCGAACTTATGTCCAAGTCAAACGGCACAGGAGTCTTCATCAATTTACCTCCAAATGAATTATTTGGAGCAATAATGGCATTACCTGATCCTATGATAGAACCTCTATTTATGTACTGCACAAGAATACCGCTGGATCAAAAGGAATCATTGATAGGTAAAGGCCCTCGTGATGCAAAGGCCGGTATTGCTCTTGATATTGTAAAGAGATTCTATGGAGAAGAATTGGCAACTGGTGCACTACAATCATTCGAAAATACCTTTGCAAAAGGTGGCGTGCCGGAGGATGTTTTGGAAATAAAACTTGAAGTCGGACAGACTCTGCCAGATTTATTAGTCAAGGCGGGAGTTGTACCATCAAAGACAGAATGGCGCAGACTTATCGATGGTGGGGCAGTGAGAAATGAGGACGATACAAAGATTACTGATCCAAATTTCGCCCCAACTCAAACTATGGTTTTGAAAATTGGCAAGAGGAGATTTGTGAGGGTTGTGATATAGAGGTAACACAGAGGTGACACCTCTGTAATAAAGTCAGCGTTAGTTGTGCTAGTTTTCTGTTGTCTAACATAACACAGAGGTGTCACCTCTGTGTTACCTCTGCTCCTAATGTGCCAAAGAAATTCCACTCACATCCTCAAAACCAACAGACTTTATCAGCTCCACAGCCTCTCTCATGGTGCTTCCGGTCGTCACGACATCATCGATAATGATTATTTTGACCTGTTTGTTTATTTGTCTGGTCGAGGATTTTAATTTTTCCAGCTCTGGCGAATCAATTTCAAAGATATTTTTTGCATCTTCAATTCTACTTGATCGTTTTTTTAGGGTTTGACGATCTTGATGAATTTTTCTTTTTATTAATCCAAATGAAAAAACTAAATTGATATTTTTATCAATTTTTTGTACCTCATTTAGTAGTAGTTCGCATTGATTGAAGCCCCTCTCATTCCTTCTCCTGTGACTAATTGGAATAGGGATCAAGATAACTTTGACTGAGTTAAAATCAAAATTATCTGCGATGTATTGATAAAGTGCATAACCGCCAATTTCCAAAGCTTTTGCTGATTTCTTGTATTTTATATTCCAAATCAGACTCGTTACCAAGTCATTTTTGTAAGCAAAAATTGATCTAATGAATTGATAGGGAGTAGCGGGTGCTCGTGGAAGATCGGTATATGCTTTTTCTTTGGTCATCGATAGGAGTATTTGATCTGACTGACTGTTCGGAAAAAGCGATTCAAATATAATACTCGTGAAAAAGTTGATTAGTTTTGTTACTAATTGTTTCATTCACTAAGCATATAACGTCAATAGGTATTTGTGATCTTTCCATATATTGTATTTTCGATATATAATGTAATCATGTCTTTTTTGTCATCACTATTTAAGAAAGAAGTCAGTGTGCTTGGTGTTGATATTGGATCTTCTGCTATCAAGGTAGTCCAAATCAAGAAAAAACGAGGTCATGCAATTTTGCAAACGTATGGAGAATTGGCACTCGGACCTTATGCTGGTCTCGAAGTGGGTCAGTCGGTATCTTTACAATCCGATAAGCTTATCGAAGCGATCAAAGATGTTTTGCGCGAATCAAAAACAACGACTACTTCTTGCGGTGTCGCATTGCCTTTTTCTGCTAGTTTGATTTCTTTTGTTACTATTCCCCCGGTTCCAGATAATCAGGTTGGTGAAGTTGTGGCAATAGAAGCTCGAAAATACATACCAGTACCACTTTCAGAAGTATTACTGGATTATTCGATAATTCCAAAAGAGGAAAATTATGTTCCACAAGATCAATCTGCTAGACCAGAAAAAACTGGAAAAGATGTCTTGGTTGTAGCTGTACACAATGATTTTATTGGAGAGTATCAATTTATTACAACCGGCAGTGGCCTCAATCCTAGTTTCTATGAAATCGAGATTTTTAGTTCTATAAGGGCGGTTTTGGATAGAGGAGTTGGAACTTCAATGATTTTGGATTTTGGAGCAAGATCAACCAAGTTGTATATAGTAGAGAGGGGAATGTTACGTTCTTCTCATATAATTAACAAAGGTAGTCAAGATATTACATTGGCCTTATCGAAGGCGCTTTCTGTCTCAATACCAGAAGCGGAAAATCTAAAAAGAACTCATGGTCTAAAGGGTGGATCAGAATACAAAGAATTGACTGAGATTATTACAGTAAATCTTGATTATATTCTATATGAAGCCAATGGTGCGCTTTTGGCTTATCAGAAAAAGTACGCAAAGAACGTCGGCAAAATCATTTTGACTGGTGGCGGTGTATTATTGAAAGGTTTTACTGATCTGGCAAAAATTAGTTTTCAGACTGATGTTATTGGTGCCGATCCTTTTTCCAAAATGGAAACGCCAGCTATCCTGGCCGAAGAATTTACTCGTGCCGGTCCAGAATTTGCCGTTGCTATAGGGGTTGCTTTGAGAAAATTATCTGAATTGGGCTAAATATTAATCTATTTTGATTATACACAGTAGATTTTTTTGATTTACTGGTATAATTACTATGAACTATATATGGAACCTAAATTCCAAACTTCATTTATACCAAAAAAACAGATTGCTTCTGTAGGAGGGCTTACTGGCAATTCGATTGGATCTGGTCCTATACAACAGAGAGCTAAGGCAAATCTAGCGAGCGCATATATGGCGGTTGCTATCATTATTTTTGTATTATCTGCTGGAGCAATAGGAGGGGCATATTTTTGGAAATCTTATCTCAAAACAGCAAATGAAACATATAAGAGTGATTTGGCAAAGATGGAAGAAAAATTTGATATAAATTTAATTGAAAAATTAAAAGCAAAAAATGCACAGATCGATTATGCAAAAGGTTTGGTAAACAAACACGTTGCAGTGTCTCGAGTTTTTGAATTGATAGAAAAAATGACTGTTTCAGATGTTCGTTTTTCTAGTATGGATTTAAAGGGTGCTCCAGAAAATACTGGTTCATATAAGCTTTCTCTAAAAGGTCTAGGCAAGAATCTTGCTACCGTCGCTTTCCAGGCTTCAGTCTTTTCAAATTTAGTCGATTATGGCTTGGACAAAAAGGTTACCAATCCAATGATAACTAGCCAATCATTTGATACTGTTGGAGGCGTACCTTTTGATTTTTCTGCAGATATAAATAGGGATTCTATTTCATACAAGAAGTCCGTGGTCGATGATAGCAATAAATAATATAAACATGAACAGAAGTCTAACAGCTACAGTTTTAATAATAGTCGCAATTGGTTTGTATTTTACAATTACAAAAGGTGTTTTGGCTGAAGCTAATGTTATTAGAGATTCAAATAAAGAATATATAACAGCAATAAAGAATGCCAAAGATCTCATCAGTCTTCGAGATCGGGTCTTGGCTGATTACAATAAACTCACTCCAGAAGATAGGGAAAATCTAGACAAAATAGTACCTCAGAATGTGGATAATATTCGATTGGTAATTGACCTAAATAGCGTGGCTTTGAGGCATGGTTTTACATTGAAAGGCATAAATGCTTCAGCTTCGGGCAATACAAGTTCTCAGGGAGCACAATCTCCAATGGATCAGGGTGTACCAAGTCATCAACTAGATATTGTTACTGTGTCCTTTGGTGTGAGTGCACCATATCAGCAATTTATAAGTTTTCTTCAAGATCTAGAATCTAGTCTTAGAATACTAGATGTTAGTGGACTATCTGTTACTTCAAATGAAAATGGAGTTTATGACTGGAAAGTAGAATTGAAAACCTATTGGTTAAAAAATCAATAATATGAATAACCAACCCCAACAACAAAAAAGTTCGAAGATGGCATATTTGGTATTGTTTGTCATTGTTGCCGGTGCATTGCTGTATTATTTTTATTCAACCGGTAGTAGTACCCCTGAGAGTTTGACTCTTCAAGAAGAAAGTCTGGCAAATCAAGCGGCCGGTATAAGGGTGCTAAATCTATTGAATCAAATAAATGTTTTGAAGATTGATAATGTTTTCTTTGAAGATAAGTCATATAGAACGTTACGCGATTATACAAATGAAATTCCAGCTCTACCTGTTGGTAGATCAAATCCATTTGCACCAGTTCCTGGCATGGTAAGCAATGCACAACCGTCATCAGCTGGTCGATAATGGTCTGTAAAATCAAATATTATGTCAGTCCTCGATATACTACTTCAGAAAAAGTTGATAAACAAAGCCGATATTGGTGAAATTAGGAAACAAATTTCATCGGGCGTTTTGCTAGACGAGGCACTTTTTGGAAAAGGTGTAAAAGCAGAAGATATCTTATCGGCAAGAGGTGAATTTCTTAATATTCCAGTTAGATCATTGGTTGGAGTGTCTGTTCCATTTGAAATTCTTGAATATATACCAGAAGAATCAGCTCTTCATTACAAATTTGTGCCTATCGGTATGACTGACGGCACTTTGGAAGTTGGAATTGTTGACCCGGATAATATGGAGGCTCGTGATGCTCTAAGTTTCTTGGCAACAAAAAAGAACATTCCGTATAATATTTTTCTAATTTCTCTCGATGACTTCAACAAAGTTATTGAGATGTACAAGGGTCTTACAGGAGAAGTCACGAAAGCTCTATCAGAATTGGAGACAGAATTATCTGCTGAATCTGAAAATATAATAAAAAAGACAGATAAACCAGGCCAACCAGGAAAACCTGGAGAAGCAAAGACAGAAGCGGTTATTGTTGAGGATGCTCCTGTTGTCAAAATTGTAGCTACTATAGTGCGCTATGCAGTCGAAGGTGAAGCTTCTGATGTGCATATAGAGCATATGCGTGACAAAATTCGCGTCCGTTTTCGTGTTGATGGAATTTTGAATACAAGTTTGGTCTTGCCTCCGCAGATACATTCAGCAGTTGTTTCTCGTATCAAGGTTCTCTCAAATATGAAACTTGATGAAAAAAGAAAGCCTCAGGACGGCAGATTTTCTGCACGTATTGATGGTAGGCGTATTGATTTTCGTGTCTCCACTTTCCCAGCTTATTATGGAGAGAAGGTGGTGATGCGTATCTTGGACCAAGCCAAAGGTATTCGTACTATTGATAACCTTGGTTTTTCACCAAGATATATGGAAATGATAAAGAAAGCTATAAGTGCACCTTATGGAATGATCCTTATAACTGGTCCGACTGGTTCAGGAAAATCTACGACGCTGTATTCTTTATTAGAAGAAGTAGATCGAGAAAGTTACAACGTTCTTTCACTAGAAGATCCAGTTGAGTATCAGATCGAAGGAGTAAGTCAGTCTCAGGTCAGACCAGAGATTGGTTATGATTTTAGTTCAGGTTTGCGTACTACATTGCGTCAAGACCCAGATATAATCATGGTGGGAGAGATCCGAGACAAAGAAACAGCTCAGCTAGCCGTTCAGGCCGCTCTTACTGGTCACCTGGTATTTTCTACGCTCCACACAAATAACGCTGCCGGAGTCATTCCTCGTCTTATCGATATGGGAGTCGACCCTTATTTGATTGCACCGACTCTTATTTTGGCAGTTGCGCAAAGATTGGTTGGTGCTATTTGTCCACAATCTGGACAACCAACTAAAGTCGAAGGTAGTACAAAGGCTCTTATAGAGCGATCTTTCGCCGATCTTCCTCAGGAATATCTCAAAGAAATTCCATTTACAGATACTATATATAAAATTAAACCAACTCCAGAGTGTCCGAAGGGTACAAGGGGACGTATGGCTGTATTCGAAATGTTCATGATGGATAAAGATATAGAAAAAGCTATTCTGACAAATCCTGTGGAAAGTGAAATTTTGAAGATTGCTAGGAAAAAAGGAATGCTATCCATCCGTGAAAGTGCAATAGTTAAAGCTTTTGAAAAGAAAATTCCTTTTGAAGAGGTGAATAAATTGTAAGTAATGGTGTATAATATAATAAATATGGAAAATCCTATGCCACAAAAGAAAATATTAGTTGTTGATGATGATAGTTTCTTGCTCGATATGTATTCGCTCAAATTTGGTAAAGCCGGATATGAAGTCAAAGTTGCCAATTCGACAGAATTAGCTCTCAAACTTATACGAGATGGTTTCACTCCTGATGTTATGCTTGTAGATATTGTTATGCCTGGCATGGATGGTCTCGAATTTGTAGCTACTATTCGAGGGGAAAAATTGATTCCATCAGCAATTATAATCATGCTTACAAATCAAAGCGCATCAGATGATGTTGCTCGTGCACAAAAATCAAACGTTGATGGATATATAGTCAAAGCAACTTCTATTCCATCTCAAGTTCTAGCTGAAGTCGAGAAGATTTGTTCAAGTAAAAAAAGTTAATATTAAAATAAATAATCATGGATCATAAAAAAGAAATTGATGAATTGGTGACGCTAGTGATACAAGAGGGCGCTTCCGATCTCCATCTTTCTGTTGGTCGTACACCTGTTATTCGTGTATCGGGCAATCTTATTCCATTGGTCAAAAAACCAGTTATAACCGAAGCAGACATGAAGGGTTATTTGAGTTTGTTTTTGAGTTCAGCCAATAAAGAACTATTAGAATTGGAGAAAACCGTAGACTTTTCATACAATTTGACTGATGCTAGATTTCGAGGAAATGTCTTTTTGCATCAAGGTAAAACATCTGTTGCGCTCAGATTGATCCCAAAAGCAATTCGCACACTTTCAGAATTAAATTTGCCACCGATTCTAGAACTTTTTACCCGAAAAAGCCAAGGTTTCTTTCTTTGCGTGGGACCAATAGGTCAAGGTAAAACCACCACTCTTGCAACTTTGATAGAAATTATCAATCAGACTAGAGCAGAGCACATTCTTACTATCGAAGACCCTATCGAATATTTATTTGAATCAAAAAAATCAATAATTGATCAGCGAGAGATCAGGGTTGATGCTCCAGATTTTCCAAATGCTCTTACTGCGATGTTTCGACAAGACATAGACGTTTGTATGGTTGGTGAAATGCGTGATATCAATACTATTTCTACAGCTGTTACCGCCGCAGAGACTGGTCACTTGGTTTTTTCTACTCTCCATACGAACAATGCTGCTCAGACCATAGATCGTATTATCGACTCTTTTCCTCCAGGTCAACAAGATCAGATTCGTGTCCAGCTTGCAGGTTCTTTGTCAGGAATATTTTCTCAACGCCTAATACCGCGAATTTCTGGAGGTTTGGTTCCTGCTTATGAATTGCTTATAAACAATACCGCAGTAGCAAATCTAATTCGTGAAAAAAGAATTCACGAGATCAATACAGTCATAGAAACTAGTTCACAAGAGGGTATGATCGATATGAACAGGTCTCTTGTTGAGCTTGTTCGTGCCGGAGAGATTACAGTAGAAAATGCGTATGCCAATTCATCCAATCCAAAGAATCTTGGTCGAATGATTTAATATTTAAATTATAAAACATGTTATTCAATTACGAAGTATTAGACGAAAAAGGTGAGAAAAAGGCTGGATCGATCGACGCTATCAATGTCGATGTGGCAATTTCTTCACTTCAGAGAAGGGGTCTTGTTCTGGCTTCCATAAAAGAGGCAAATGGTCAGACATCTTTTTTGAATAGTAAGATTTCTATGTTTGATCGAGTCTCTGGAAAAGAAATCGTCATTCTTTCTAGACAGTTGGCGACACTTTTCCAAGCTCAGGTTTCTGCTTTGAGAATATTTCGCTTGCTTTCTGGTGAATCTGAAAATAATCTACTTAGAAATAAGTTGAACGTTATTGCAGATGATTTGCAAAGTGGTAGTTCTATTTCTACAGCATTGGAAAAGCACCCCAAGATTTTTTCAGAATTTTACGTAAGTATGGTCAAAACTGGTGAGGAATCAGGAAAGCTAGATCAGGTTTTTGAGTATTTGGCTTCATACCTCGACAGAAGTTACGAATTGACCTCGAAGGTTCGCGGGGCGCTTATATATCCAGCTTTCGTTGTTATTACATTCATCACTGTGATGGTCCTTATGTTCACTATGGTGATTCCGAAGATTAGTGGAATTTTGACCGAAAGTGGTACCGAGTTGCCTATATATACGACTGTTATTTTGGGTCTAAGTAATTTCTTGGTTGAATATGGATTTGTTATTTTGGCAATAGTTGCAGTGATTGGTTTCTTTGTAATTCGTTACATTCGAACATCAGATGGTAGGATGTTTTATGATCAATTGAAACTACAGATCCCATATATCAGTACTCTTTTCAAAAAACTCTATCTCTCTAGATTGGCTGATAATATGAATACAATGCTTTCTTCTGGTATTCCCATTGTCCGCGCTTTGGAATTGACCAGTAATATTATTGATAACAAGATTTATCAGGGTATTTTGGTAAATTCTA
Source organism: uncultured Candidatus Saccharibacteria bacterium (assembly GCA_964630815.1). Lineage (GTDB taxonomy): Bacteria > Patescibacteriota > Minisyncoccia > Phycocordibacterales > PALSA-1337 > C7867-002. Next base: position 15,236 of record CAZVXQ010000005.1, read on the forward strand.
TGTCTGCTGTCAAAGGTGGAAAAACATTATCTGAATCGCTTTCAAACAATCCAAAAGAGATACCTGGAATCATGGTCCAAATGACTCGTGTTGGAGAAGAAACAGGAGAAGTTGGTACTATTTTGAAGACGTTGGCAGACTTCTATACTCGTGAAGTCAAAACCGCCGTCGACTCACTAGTTTCACTTATAGAGCCAGTAATGATCGTTATGCTTGGAGGTGGTGTGGCTGTTCTGCTTGCCGCTGTTTTGGTTCCTATTTACAACATTGCTGGGGCACAATAGAAAATGTTGCGTTAAGATTGATGTCTTGCCGATTTAGATATCCACATGGTTATGTGGACGTATTATCAATCTATAAATGGTATAATTGCCATATACAACCTTTTAACAGGGTTCGTTATTAATAAAGTACGTAATTATTAAACATTACATTATGAAAAGGTACACAAAGGGTTTCACCCTTATCGAATTGCTCGTCGTTATCGCT
>CAZVXQ010000006.1:0-14560 GCA_964630815.1 uncultured Candidatus Saccharibacteria bacterium
TTTCATTTCATTTTTGTGTCCAGTGAAAAGTTGAGCAACGATTGGTCTCTCTTTTTCTGTGTAATCAAGATTATGTAAAAGCTTCTTCCTGCCTTGAGACATAAGTCCATCTGCCGAGACGAATTCCGTCCAAGTCACATCAGGCTTACCGTACTTTGCAAAAAGTTTTCGAAATACCGAATCTGTAACATTGACCATCGGTGCCAAAACAAAAAATGGCTTTTGGATTTTTGCCCAAAAATTGGCGTGCTTGGCAGGTTTATCAGAGTTATTCGGCAGATTTGTCACTTTGCCAGATTTTTTTAGTATTTTTGGCACCGATGTACTTTACATTGAAATTTGAATAATGTAAATATTTGCGTAATCCTTTAACACCTTGTTACGTATTAAGTTTCTAGAGAGTAACAAAATTAATTATGTGTATTCTGAGAGGCTCCGCAGAATTTTTCAGCAGAAAAATTCGAGGATTAAGCCCAAATTCTGCAGAATTCTGGCGGCCTCGAGGAATATACATAATTAATTTTGTTACCGGAATTTATTACCGGAAATCGGGATGCAGATAAAAGACATACACAACTGGCATTACAGAGGTGTCACCTCTGCACTTTACCCAACAACTTAACAATATCAGCATCTCGCGAACTACTACCCAAAACCACGACGACGTACGGAATTTTATTTATATAAAAAACCGCAACACCTGTTTGCTTCGCTTCTTCTGTATAGCCATTCTTGCCTCCACCGTAGTTCGACCAGGATAAGAAATGTGCTGGATTTGTCCAGGTATGAGCGCGAACTACTTTTGATTTTAATTTTACAATTTCTATTATTTCAGGTTCATTATCCATAATCCAAGAATATATCAACGCAACATCTTCTGCTGTAGAGCGATTGTCAGGAGATAGTCCAGATGGGTCTCGAAAGACTGTTCGATAAGCACCTATGGACTGTGCAAATTCATTCATTGCTTCAATGAAACGCTTGCGTCCATAACTTCTAGCCAAAGCCTCAGCTGAATCATTGGAAGAGACCATTAGTAATGGATAATAGAGATCTTCAGCCTTGAGAGTTTCACCGATTCTAAATTGAGCAGTATTGCCATAGACAGAAGTTATCTCTTTGGTAATTTTTATTTTAGTACTATCCTTAATTGTTCTCTTTGCAATTACAGCTGTCACTAGTTTTGTAAGCGAAGCAATCGGTAATAACCTTTCTGAATCAGATTGATATATTATTTTTCCATCTTTTTGATTTTTTATGAGATATCCCTTGGCAGAAATTACCCCATCATTTGTTTTTGATAACGATAGAGTAGCCGATGTAATCAAACCTTCTTCTTCACTTGCGGTATAACGAACCAATCTTTTTAGTCCAGCTATCGAAGTACCGTCAATCGGTTTTGGAGTGACACTAGAAGCCAATCCAAATAATGTCTTGCCTTTGAGATTCGGATATTTATCAAAAAATTTAGTCAGTATTAGCTGTCCATTTACCAATAGCGCAACACCGATAATAACTACTAAGGTTCCGCCAATTACAACAAAAAAGAAGTTTTTCATTATTTTTGTCGATAAAAAACATTGGAACCAAATCGAACGTCTATATACTCAAATAAAATCACTTGATCCTGTTTCATCCTATTATAAAAAAGAATGAGATTTTGTAATTGACTTAAGAGAGGACTTTGATTGTTGAAATAGATAATAGTATCCTTGGCATACATCTCGTATTCTCCATTATCTTTTACCAAAATGAACTTTGGATCAAGTTCTGATTCTCTGCTTTGATTGTAAAATTGTTGCAAATCATTGAATTCTGATGATGAGGTGGCATATCTATTCAACAAAACATCTGTAGATGTAGAAGCAATGTCTAAATCAGGTATAAAATATACATTAGTATTTCTTGATGATGAAGCCAATGATGACGGTCCGAAGATTTTTCCAGACCAATCAACTAGATAGCAATTGACTGGTTCCAAATCAGTACCATCGATAAAACTCGGTTCAGGCAGACCAGCACAAACTTTTGCAGAAACCTGTTTTGGAACAACATTGATCTTGAGACCGCGCAAGCCATTTCTACTAATAGATATAGATTGAATTTCTGGAGCAATATTTTCAACTGAAGCAGATAATTGTGATCGTGGATACAAAAACAAATTGGCTTTTGAAAACAATCCGAGATACGAACCATTCAAAAGCTTACTTGTTCTTTCTTTTATATCAGATGCTATTTGGTCTCGAGTACCTACAACAGCAATGTCTTTTATTTGCAAAACATCTAGATAAGTGATCTTTGAAATACAAAATATTATAAGAAAGATATCCAAAGCTACCAAAAAAGACTTGAGGTATATTTGTGCTTTCTTTCGAGATTCGAAACGTTTTGATTGATATGCTTTGAGTCTACTATATGCTCTCATTACTCAATCATATCAGATTGATTGAATCTTTCCCAAAATACTTTCTGAGGACTTCTGGAATTTTGATACTACCGTCTGCTTGCTGGTAATTTTCTATGAGCGAGACTAGAATGCGAGGTGTCGGTATAGCTGTAGAATTCAATGAATGGGCATATCGCTGTGTACCATCTGCATCTTTGTACTTTATATTGAGTCTGCGTGTTTGGAAATCGTGAAAATATGAAGCAGAACTTATCTCGCGATATTTATTTTCTTTTGGAACCCAAAGCTCAATATCGTATTTTTTGACTTGCCCCTGACCTAGATCGCCACCACAATTGACTACTGTGTGATATGGAATTTTGAAACTTTCAATAAACTCTTCAGTATTGCGATTGACCTCTTCGTGATGTTTGACTGAAGTCTCATGATTGGCTTCACAAATAATAACCTGCTCAAACTTGTAAAACTCATGCACACGGATGAGCCCGCGAACATCTTTGCCATGCGCTCCAGCCTCTCGCCTATAACAAGGTGAGAATCCAAGATATTTTTTTGGTAATTCCGTCGCAGTCAGAACTTCATCACTGTGAAGCCCCATGATTGGAACTTCGGCAGTACCTGCGAGATAATCACCATCTTGTGTTTTGTAGAGATCTTCTTCGCCTGCCGGAAGGTATCCCGAACCTAGGAAATTGAGCCTACGCAAGACAATAGGAGGAATAATGGGGTTGAAACCACGACTTCCGAAAAATTCCAAGGCATAATTCCAAATAGCAAAAGACAATCGAGCACCATCACCGGTTAGAAAATATCCACGAAAGCCATGAACCTTTGAACCTCGATCAAACTCTGCCATCTTGTGCATAGTCATAAGCTCAACATGGTCCTTTGGTTCAAAATCAAATTTGGTTTTTTCACCCCACACTTTGACTTCTTTGTTATCCGCATCACTATCACCATCTGGAACTGACATATCTGGAATATTTGGAACGCGCAACATCAAATTTTGCCAGTCTTTGAGTATTTCCTTTAGAGATTCTTCGCTCCTTTCTAGATTGGCTTTTACAACTTTCATTTCGTCAATGATAAGTTGCCTTTCTGCTGGACTACCTGCTTTGGCAATCTTGTCACTGGCAGAGTTTTGTTCGGCGCGACTTTTCTCGACTGAAGCCATAACAGTACGGCGCTTTTCGTCTATGTTTATAAGCTCATCGACATTGAAATCACTATGCTTCTTTTTTGCAGCAAGAGCGATCAATTCTTTATTTTCGCGAATAAATTTGATGTCTAACATATAAACAAGTCTATCACAATGATTTCCGCGAGGCGAGGCCTCGAGGAGGTTCGAGCTTAAATATAGCCACAAATCGTGAGATGTTGATCAAAATATCCGCGAGGCCTCGCCTCGCGATTTTTCTTCATCATTTTTTGATAATTATTTTATCAGGATTTTATCTTGCTTATGTACAATTACCAAATGCAAATCACCCGTTTAACCTTCAATCAATACCCATTACTCCTTCGTCAAATCCACAATCCGCCAAAGTTCCTAGATATTTCTGGCGCACCGATACCGTCCGATGACCACAAATTTCTTTGCGTAGTTGGTGCACGACAATACACCAAATACGGTGAAGATGTTTGTCGCTATCTCATAAAGGGTCTACGTGGCTACCCCATTGTGATAGTTTCTGGTCTGGCTATCGGTATAGACTCAATAGCTCATGAACAGGCTATGGCAAGTGGTTTACATACAATATCGATTCCGGGCTCAGGACTGGATGAAGCATCTATTTATCCAGCATCACACTTCAATCTTGCCAAAAGGATAATTTCATCTGGCAACACCCTCCTATCACCTTTCGAACCCTCTCAGCATAGTACCCTCTGGACATTCCCTGCTCGCAATCGAGTAATGGCAGGAATGTCACATGCTACTTTGGTTATCGAAGGCAGAGTTGGTTCAGGTACACTCATTACCGCAAAACATGCAGTTGAATTCAATCGTGATGTGATGATAGTGCCAGGATCTATATTTTCCGAAACTTCATATGGACCACATACACTACACCTCGACGGAGCGATTCCTGTTGCAAATCCAAGAGAGATCTTGGTAAATCTAGGTTTAGAAAAGCCCGAAGAACCACCAATACCAAAGAAAAAACGTCCCTGGAACAATTTACTTAAATCTAAATCAATCTCTACTGAAATCACCAACACACAACCAACCATTTCAACAATCTCAAACTTTGATTCAAATCAAAACTCAGAAAAATTGGATCTATTACCCGAAGAAGAACTGCTTATGACATTTCTGAGAGAATCTCCGCAAACAAATTCATCTCTCATCGAATTGTCAAAATTATCACCTATCAAACTTAGTATTATCTTATCTCAACTTGAGTTCAAGGAATTGATCGAAAATATTGATGGCACGATAAGGATTAGTAGATAGTGTAAATAATATTGAGAACAATTAGCAAACTCGCAATCACTTTTTTCGAGGCCGCCAAAATGTTGCAACATTTTGGCTTAATCCTCGGAATTCTCTGCTGAGAATTCCTGCGGAGCCTCTCAAAAAATGATTGCGAGTTTGCTACTAAATTTTGCAAAAAATAATTATCATGCAATACTTAAGAAACGTTATGAAGTTGATCATTGTAGAATCACCCTCAAAAGCAAAAACCATTTCCAAATATCTAGGAGACGGTTTCATTGTCCGCGCATCTGTCGGACACGTGCGCGATCTACCAAAATCAAATAAAAAAGCAGTCGATATTGAACACGGTTTCATTCCCCATTATGAAATAGTTCCAAAAAAAGAAGATGTGATTGCCGACATAACTTCAAATGCTAGTAAGGCCGATGAGGTAGTCCTCGCAACAGATCCGGATCGCGAAGGAGAAGCTATTGCTTGGCATATTGCCGAAGTCCTCAAAGAACGCCTAGGTACAAAGATTCAAAAGAGACTCAAAAGAGCAACCTATCATGAGATCACCAAGGAGGCAGTTCTTGAAGCTCTTGCCAATCCACGTGATATTGACGAGCATCTTCGTGAAGCTCAAGAGGCACGCAGAGTACTCGATCGAATCGTTGGTTATGACCTATCAGGACTTATATGGAAAAAAGTTAGATATGGATTATCTGCTGGTCGAGTCCAATCTCCAGCATTACGTATAATAATGGAGAGAGAAAGAGAAATTCGAGCATTCAAACCAGAAACGTTTTGGGTCATCGAAGGATTGTGGAACACATCAAATGCCGAAAAGTTGACTCTTACTTGTTCAAAAGAATCTCGAGACAAAAAAGAAGTGGACAAGATCATAGCGATTGCCAAGAAAGACAAGTGGCGCATAGTAGATATCGAGGAAAGCGAGCAAAAGCGCGCACCACGTGCCCCTTTCATCACTTCAACATTGCAACAAACAGCAAGTTCCAGACTAGGCTACTCACCTTCTCGCACTATGGGTATAGCACAGAAATTATATGAATCTGGCTACATAACCTATATGCGTACTGACTCGACCAATCTTGGAAAACAAGCTTTGGGACAGATCGCTGGTACAATCGAAAAGAAATATGGCAAGAATTATTTACAATTCCATACCTTTAACGCAAAGAGCAAAAATGCTCAAGAAGCTCATGAGGCAATCCGCCCAACTCATTTTGACAAAGAAAATGCCGGTCACAATGACGAGCAGAAAAAACTCTACAGACTGATTTGGCAGAGAGCTGTTGCATCGCAAATGACTGATGCGCATATTGCCAGAACCAAAATCATAGCCAATGTAGATGGCAAAAATAGCGACACCATACCAGATTTTGAAACAACAGGATCAAGAGTTTTATTTGATGGCTGGCTGAAAGCCGATCCAGAATCAAATGGCGAGGAAAATTCTTTACCTCCATGCACCAAAGGCGAAATTATTGACCTAGAAAAGATAGACAGCATTGAAAAACAGACTCAACCACCATCTCGCTATACCGAAGCCGGACTGATCAAAGAATTAGAGAAAAGAGGTATCGGAAGACCTTCTACATACGCATCCATATGTAAGACTATCGAAGACAGAGGTTATGTTCAAAAAGAAAACAAATCGCTAAAGCCCACTGACACTGGAGATGTGGTCTCTTCATTCCTCGAAGAATATTTCCCTTCATATATCAGCGACTCATTCACAGCCGATATGGAAGACAAGTTGGATGATATTGCAAATGGCACAAGGACATACGAAAAAACCCTTTCTGAATTCTATGGTCCATTCCACAAAGAAGTAAAATCAAAAGATAAATTGGCCAAAGCAACAAATCTTGGTCTCGCTGATGGCAAATTCAAATGTCCGAAATGTGGCACAAGTCCTATGGAGATCAAACTTGGCAAAAATGGCAAGTTTCTTTCATGTACTCGCTACCCTGATTGTGATGGTGCATTAACACTCGATGGTACCGAATTCAAAAGTGATACACCAATCGGCAGTGATCCAGTTACAGGCTTACCAATTTTTGTTTTGAATGGCAGGTTTGGTCCTTATGTACAATTGGGAGTAAAGCCACCAAAAATTAAGAAAGTTAGAGGAAAAAAGGTGAAAGGTAAAAAGTTAGAGGTTGTCGGTAAAGATGACGTTTTAGAGGTAATAGGTAAAAGGTTAGAGGTAAATGACGACAAAAAAAGTTTGGAAGTAGATAATTCTAGCGATAAAGCAATTGCACCTGTAATATCAAAACCAAAAATGGCATCGATACCAAAAGGTGTAGATCCAAGCAAAGTTACAGTCGCTGATGCTATGAAATATTTGAGTCTACCAAGAACTCTCGGCGCCGATCCAAAGACTGGTTTACCAGTTACAGCTTCTGCAGGCAGATTTGGTCCTTATGTGGCATCAGATATGAACTATCGTTCAATCAAAGCACCAGACAATGTCTATGACATTACTCTAGAGAGGGCTCTAGAAATGTTAGCAATACCAAAGAAGCCAAGAGGTTTTCAGAAAAAGAAGTCTTAAAGCCGAGTCTGCACTTCGTTAAACTACACCGAAAAGTTTTTGAGTGAATACAATTCCTCTGTATTTTCTTCTATCTCCTCTTTTGAGCGGTCGTCTACTGGTTTATCATCAATATTAGACTGTCCAACTGAAGACTGACTATCGCTCGTTTGTACTTTTGCCACTTTTGAATTTTCCCCATTAACCAATTTTTCTAATAACGATCTCAAATCTTCGGGACTGAAAAAATCTATTGTAACTTTTCCACCAGTTTTGCCTTTTTCGATACGAACACGAGTACCTAGTGTCTCTGTGAAATTTTTCTCCATTTCGATCATTGCCGGATCCAAATAACGATCCTTATTGCGGATCTTCTCGGTAGCAACACGCCTAGACATCGATTCAGCTTCACGTACCGAAAGCTTGTTAGCCATAATTTCCTTGAACAAAACCAATTGTTCTTCTGGTCGATCACTGAGCATTAGCAATGGTCTAGTGTGACCTTCTGATATCTTACCCTCTTCGAGAGCATTGATCATTTCATCTGGCAAAAGCAATATACGCATTGAGTTTGAAACGTATTCACGACTCTTGCCGACCTTATCCGCAATTTGCGCTTGTTTGAGTTTGAATTCTTTAGCAAGGCGCTCAAAAGATCTAGCACGTTCAACAGGATTGAGATCCTCTCTTTGGACATTTTCGATGATTGCTATTTCGAGCTTGAGCTGAGGATCTTCTTCTCCGTTACGAATAAGGACTGGTACAGCCTGAAGTCCTGCCAATTTGGACGCGCGGAGACGTCGCTCGCCTGAAATTAATTCATACTCAACTGACATACCACTTCCTTCATGAAATACTTCTTTGCGAGTTACAACAAGCGGTTGTAAGACTCCGTACATCCGGATGGATTCTGATAGGGCTTTGAGTGCTACTTCGTCAAATTCTTTGCGTGGTTGATATGGATTGGGATTGATTTTATTTACTTCAATCCAAAAGATTGCATTGCTGTCATAAGGTGTATTCATAGAGATATTATATACGAAATTGACTTATAGCAATAGTAATATAAACTGTTATATACCAGATATTTGCCGGGATGGCGGAATTGGTAGACGCACACGACTCAAAATCGTGCGGAGCAATCCATGGGAGTTCGATTCTCCCTCCCGGCACCAGATTACAGATGCAGATTACAGATGTCTGACATATGCGGATTTAAAATGATGTATAATTATCCCATGTGGCAATCTTCCTACAAATTCATCGAAACTCCAGAAAATGAGTATTTTGAACCTAGTACTCTTGCCCATAACGTCCCTTTTACTCAGGCAAACTTTTATGGTGATTGGCAAAAGTTTTTCAATAGGAAAATTAGACGCTTCATGGTTACTGATGGGGAAAAAACTGTCGCCTATTTTCAAATAATCAAATACCCTCTCGCTTTCGGCAAATTTTATTTGTATATCCCTTATGGACCAGTAACAAAAGATCTTTCAATACCTTTTTTGAAATCACTAAAAAAGCAACTCAAAATTATTGCAAAACAAGAAAAAGCAGTTTTTGTACGTCTCGATTTTGTACCTACAGTTTCGGACAGCGCCACAAAAAAACTGATCCACAAATACTTCCACAAAGCCCCTCGATATACATATCATTCATCATATTTCCAACCGCGCGCTGAATGGTTTCTTAAACTTGATAAAAGCGAAAATGAACTCTATGAAGCAATGCACGAAAACAATCGTTACTCGATCAGACTTGCCGATCGTAAAGAAGTTAAAACAGAAGTGATATCTTCTGATTTCATAAAGTTTCTTGAACCATTTTATGAATTAATGACTATCACATCAAAAAGAAATGATTTTAGTTTGCATCCAAGAGAGTATTACGAGGCAATATTCCTAAATCTAACTGGTAGGAATTCTTATCTAACCGTAACTAGATTTGGGGAGAAAATTTTGGCAATCGATGTCATAATCGTCTACGGAGGAGTAGCGAACTACGTTTTTGCTTGTTCTAGCAATGAAGAGCGCAATCGCGCTCCTTCATATGGAGCAATTTGGACGGCAATAAAGCATGCAAAATCGATCGGTTGTGAGTATTTCAATTTTGGAGGAATTACGAGCCCGGAGCATCCAAACAAACATTGGGAGGGGCTTACAAATTTTAAAATGAAATTTGGTGGTGAAAAAATTATCCATTCTGATTTCTATGATTTGGTAGTCAATCATTTGTTTTATCATTTATATAATTTGCGTAAGTTTTTTAGGAAATTGTATTAATTTATTAGCCTACTAAAATTGTACTTTTCATTTCATTCAGTACTCGTAGACTCGCAATCTAAAAATTGTAGGGTTTTTTGATCATTCGGTCATCAGCAACCATGACCAAAAAACTAACAATTTTTGATTGCTCAAACAATTGCTTCGTACTTCATAAAATGAAAAGTACAATTTTATTAGGCTGTACAATAAAACAAAAGTACTGCCTGCCACCTCCAAATATGTTATATTCAGAAAATGAAAAATGATGCAAAAATACCACTATTGGTAATAGTTGGCCCTACCGCCTCAGGCAAAACTGGCTTGGCTATAAAACTAGCCAAAGAACACAATGGTGAAGTAATTTCTGCTGATTCTAGACAAGTATATAAGGGTCTAGATATAGGAACTGGTAAAGTTACTGAGCAAGAAATGGATGGAATTAAACATCATCTTCTTGACGTAGCCGATCCGAAGAAAGTCTTTTCGGTTAGCGATTTCCAAAGATTAGGCAAAGAAGCGATAGCTGATATTTTCAATAGAGGCAAACTTCCGATCATCGCCGGAGGTACTGGTTTTTATATCCAAGCACTAGTTGATGGACTGATATTGCCAGAAGTACCGCCAAACAAAATGCTAAGAAACAAATTGGAAAAAATGACTTTGCAGAGTCTACAAAATGAGTTAAATAAAATCGATAAAAAAAGATACATCACTATCGACAAAAATAATCCCGTAAGATTGATTCGAGCCATAGAGATTGCAAAAGCAATTGGACAAGTGCCAAACTTGAAGTCAAATCAGATTTATGATCCCAAGTTTATCGGTATTTCCATAGAACCTGAAAAATTAAAAAAGAACATTCATGACCGACTTTTGGCTAGAATGAATATTGGTATGATAGATGAAGTACGCAAACTTCACGAGAATGGTTTGTCATGGAAAAGAATGGAGGCTTTAGGTCTCGAGTATCGCTATATAGCTCAATTCTTACAAAGCAAGCTCTCTGAATCAGAAATGCTGAAACAATTGGAAACAGCAATCAACCAATATGCAAAAAGACAGATGACTTGGTTTAAGAGAGATAAGAGAGTGGAGTGGACAAAAATTAGTTAAATAGAAATTACAATCAAAGTTTATAATTTTTGCGGGCGATCGAGGAATCGAACCTCGGACAGCGGTTTTGGAGACCGCAGTTATACCACTTAACTAATCGCCCATAACCTTGACCCTACAAACAGCAAGTATCTTTCCAAATGAAAAAGAGGGTTACTTCATACTACCCTCTTTTCCCTTATTTCGCAAAATTATTTCTTTGCTTCCTTGAAAACTACATGCTTTCGTAGTTTTGCGCTGTATTTCTTGAGTTCAATCTTCTTTTCAACAGTTTTCCTGTTTTTGCGGGTCCAATAAACCTCGCCGGTTGACTTGTTTTTGAGTTGTATAAGTTTGTCTTGTGACATGATTGTATTACGTAATGAGTACATAATATACCCTATAAGCAAAAATCCCGCAAGGTGCTCCGAAGAGCCTCCTTGCGGGACGCGTATGAGGTCAAGCCTCACTGACCAGGTGAAACCTAGCCCTTGGGACTGGGATCGGCTTCCCAGTCCCTGACCTGATCGCCGTAGTCGACGACGATCTGAAAGGTAACACCGAGTTCGAGAAAGAGCTTGTACTCCGTCCAGAACTTCGACTCCTTACCATCGGGCAATGACCTCACGGTAACCGACACGGGGTAGATCCGATTTTCCGTACCCCAAACCGGCACCGAGAAATCGACATCGTGGACCGTACCACGACCGACCACTTCGAGCAGAGGGGCCCGTCCGTAGACTCGACCCTCGTTCTGGTAGAAATTGATGTCTTTCATCCAGTTTCCGTCGACAGGGGAATTTACCATTCGAACATCCGATGATCCGATCTTCCCCATGAGAACCAAGACCTGTGTCGACGAAAGCACTTCACCCGAGGTGAAGTCGATCACACGGATCGACCCTCCCGAATCAGTCACAGAAAGGTAGCCATCGCCGATCAGACTTGATGGGAAATTTCGGATCACGGACTCTCCCTCAAACCGATCGACATAGAACTCCTGCGCCGATCGACCCTTGTAATCGAGAGTGAGCCACTTGGATTGCGGACCGATAGCTCCAGGAAGGACAACGTCAATCTTGTCGTTGATCCAAACCCAAGGCTCGACCACCGATACGAACTGCCCACCCTTTCCAACCCCGACATTCAGCCAAGCAACACCCCTCATGAGAGAAGCGCCACCCTTATCGTAGTAGACGATATTCATCTCGGCGTCATACCTGCCGTTTTCGACAGGTAAGAGATCCACCGAAAAACTCGTCGACGCAATCGCCTCCGACAAGGCCCCGAAGGACCCATCGAATTTGTATCCCGCTTTCGCGAGATCCTCATGGAACAGAAAGTGTCTGTTCATGTATTCGGGGGAGACGACTGACTTTCCCCCGATGGTGATCTCGATACGTTCGACCTGCTTGTGCATGTACTGAGTCACCGCCTGGCGACCCTTCACAGTGACACCGATCGGAACCTTAGGATTGATATCCTGAAAGGCCGCGACCGCGCTGAGGCCGACGAAAACGAACACCGAACTAATGATCCAACGAATGATATTCTTCATCTTGACCGCTCTTTCTTGTCTTGGTTGACTAACTTTTTTCGACTTCCTTTTTTCGTCTACCGATTCGTACTTCCACCGTCGCCCAGACGAGGGCGAACGGTGAACTGAACTCGTCGAACACCACCGGTGTTCGACGTCGGTTCGGTCGAAACCGAACCCTGTTCCGTCGTCACCGACCCCGTGGTCGGATTGACGGTCTCCACCTTAACACCAACTGTGGTGTCGATCGTCGACGGCTTGGTCGGCGACTTGGTTCCCACGGCGATCGCAATCGCGACCACCGCAAGAACAGCGAACAGCTTGAATCTGAAACTCAGATTTTTCATTTTGTTGCGTTTGGTTTACCGCCCCACGAACCCCTTCGTCACCACCTGCGTGGTGACACCGGTCGTCACGGATCCTTCCGTGACGTTGCTCTTCGGCCGCAAGCACATCGCGACCAAAACGAGAACGACCATCGCGATCAAGGTCGCACGACCACTGATCGCCGGAGTCTGCGGAACCGTATCCGCGAAAAGAATCGACTTCCTCATATCAACCTCTCTTTGTTCACCCCTCTATACCGCACACCATCCTGCACAAGCAGAACAGACGCCTACCTTTCGGTGGCCCTTTATTTATGTGGTTTTCAAGGAATGAAATAGGCCATTTATAGTGGCCTTACTAACCAATACCCTATCATACTATGTACCTAATGTCAAGTGTCATTTAGTGCTTATAAACGCTAATATATACCAATGAAAAACCTCCTAACTTGGATATCAAAAAGTAGATTTCCATACAAACCACTCATAAATATCGAAATATCTAGATCCAAGCTGATTCACAACGCTTCAGAATTCATAAAGCTAGCCCCAAACAACAGAATAATTCCAACTCTCAAAAGCAACGCTTACGGTCATGGAATATTGCAAATTGCCTCAATCTTGGAAACTGCCAAAAAAAATTTTAAAAGCCTAAAAAACTCTATTCCCTTCTTTGCTGTCGATTCATATTTCGAGGCGGTAAATTTGAGATCAAACGGCTTCAAAACCCCTCTGCTAATCATAGGTTACACTCGCCCAGATGATATCATCAATTCCAATCTAAAAAACATTTCTTTTGTCATTACTAGTATCCAGACGTTAAGAGATATTGCAGTAACAAAAAAATCTATCAATGTTCACATCAAGATTGATACTGGTATGCACCGTCAAGGCATATTACCAGGTGAGACAGATGAAGTATTTAAAATTTTAAAATCTCATTCAAATATCGTTCTCGAAGGTATTTGTTCACATTTTGCTGACGCCGATTGTGTTGATGCGAACTTTACTCTACAACAAATCGAAGTGTGGAATAAAATTGTCAGAAAGTTTGAACAAAATTTAGGCAAGATTAACTATGTACATATAAGCAACACTCACGGTCACAAATACACTGACAAAGTTTATTCAAATATTTCACGTCTCGGTATCGGACTATATGGTCTGACTGATGACTTCGACGAAAAAATCAACCTTTCTCCTGTTTTACAGATGAAAACTGAGATCACAAGCATGAAACAAATTTCAAAAGGTGAATCTATTGGATACAACCATACCTTTACCGCAAGCGCCAGCATGAAAATAGCCACAATTCCCGTCGGATACTATGAAGGATTAGATCGCAGATTATCAAACATTGGTTTTGTTAAATACAGCCCAAACGAAAAATTTTGTCCAGTAGTGGGACGAATAAGTATGAATATTTCTACTATCGATATTTCGAATATTGCAGACACAAAAATCTCTGATGAGATCATTGTAATCAGCAACAATATGAACGATAAGAATTCTATTTGCAATATGGCAAAACTAGCAAACACTATTCCATATGAAATAGTTATTCATATTCCAGAACACTTAAAAAGAACTATCGTTGATTAATAAAAAACTTGACCCCGTTATTGCGCGGGGTCGAAAGTTGCAAACTGCAAGCAATCAGCCTATGCAGTCGTGTATCAGGAAATCACAACATTTGATCGTGATTAGATCACACATACCAATTGGATCAACCACAGGATCGGCATTTGAGTACAAACATTTGAGAAGACCGTTAGCCACCAAAACCGTGATTTTATCTTCTTTCCTCTCGTACTGAACGAAAGCGCACAAGATACTCACTCTCGGTAGTCCAGGATGTTTATCCACCAGAATGATGGTCTGCTGTGGTTCCAGTTCCCAAGGCTGTAAAGTGAATCGTTGCTGTTTCGAAACACGATCGATTGCTTTTATAT
>CAZVXQ010000007.1:0-5763 GCA_964630815.1 uncultured Candidatus Saccharibacteria bacterium
AATGATTCATCAGCCTTTGGGTGGGGCAGAGGGTCAGGCTTCGGATATTGAGATCAGTGCAAAACATATTTTGAAAACTCGTTCTATTCTCAATAAACTTTTAGCAAAAAATACTGGACAAAGTGTTTCACGTATTGAAAAAGATGTAGATCGTGACTTCTTTATGGATGCAGATGAGGCAAAGAAGTACGGAATTATTGATTCAGTAGCTTCAGTTAAGAAATAATGGTTAATTTTGCCGAGGGGTAACCTCGGTACTAAAGATGAGATTACATCGATTTTATATATCTGAAAAAATTGGTGAAAAAAAGGATCTGACGACAAATTCGGCCGACTTTGCAAATCAGGTCAGTCGGGTTTTTCGTTTGGGTGTAGGAGATAAGGTGGTGGTATTCGACGGTTCGGGTAATGATTACGTTTGCGAAATCCTCGAGGCCTCGCCTCGAGGAATGTTTGTGTTGCGAGTTTGTGAGGTTGGACCATCTCGATTTATTCCAACTCGCAAAATTTATCTTTTCCAGTCGATTATAAAGAAAGACAATTTCGAGTGGGTGGTAGAAAAAGCAACCGAACTTGGTGTGACAGATATAGTGCCAATGTTGGCGGAGCGCAGTGAAAAGAAAGATTTGAATATTGATCGACTTCGAAAAATTGCAATAGAAGCTAGTGAGCAGTGTGGTCGTGGTGATGTGCCGGTGATTGCAACCGCGAGGCGAGGCCTCGAGGAGTGTTTTAGTACCGACTGCCAAAAGATGGCTCTACATCTGGAGGGTGAAAATTTTATCACCGCGAGGCCTCGCCTCGCGGGCGATATTGGAGTTTTCATAGGCCCTGAGGGTGGTTGGTCACCAAACGAACTAGATATGTTTCACAAGAATGGCGTGACCGTTTGTAGTCTTGGAAAGCAGGTTTTGCGTGCAGAAACAGCTGCCATCGCTACTCTATCGTTGGTGGTGTTCTAGGTTTTTGATTTTTCACTATACAAAAGTTTCACAGTTACAAATTTTCTAATTGTGTTATAGAATAGTCTTGGAGGAAATTATGGACAAGAACAACATACAGGTTCCTGCAAACATCAATCTGGTTCGACGGACACTTCTGGATGAAGGTTGTCCTGTTAAGGTTGTTGCCGAATTGTGTCGGTATTTTGCGTATCATCCCGGAGCATCGGTAGGTCAACTGAATCGTCATCTTGATGAGATCGCCACGGGGCTTGGGTACCAGAATTATGGCGCGTTCATGCAGGCTGGGTTTCGCCCGATACAACGTGACAAAATCCTCGTTTCGGCAATTTATTCGCCAGCGTGACAGTCTCAGAGCAGGATCGATCTCTTGCTTGTGTCGGAAGTGAGGTCAATTTCAAAGCGGGGCTAACCACCCCGCTTTTTGTTTTTATTTCAAAATTTTATTTCACCCCACTTTTTTACTTCACCCCCTCCAACATCGCAAACACCTTCTCGTTTGTAAGTACAGTTTCCGCATAGACAGATGCGCGTTCGCGGTCAGCTTCTTTGTAGTGTTCAACTATGTGATTGACTTCATCTTCGATCTCTTTTGGATCGACAACTATTTTCTCGGCAGATGCGATGGAGTTTAGTACCAATTGAAGTTTAGCTTTTTTCTCAGCGTGTGGTAACCAATCCTTACGTATCTCTTCGATGGTTTTCTTGGCATGTTTGAGATAGTCCTCCATCTTTACTCCCATCTTTTCTATATCAGAAGCAAATTGTGCTTGTGTTCGATCTAGTTCTGTTTCAATCATTATCTCTGGCAAGTCGGCTGTTGTTGCGTCGACGATCGCATCAGCGATGCGGATGCGGAGCTTTTCGCGAGCTTCATCTTTTTTGTTTTGGCCTACCATTTCGCGAACTTTTTCTTTGAATTCGGCTATATCCTTGAAATTACCTAGAGAACGAACAAATTCATCATTGAATTCTGGTAAAGAATCCATAATTGCTTTTTCATGTTCTTCTGGAGTCATTTTGTCATGATCGTGACCTTCGTGAGAGGCGCGTGATTTGCGGATTTTTAGAATTGCCTCTTCAACATCTTTTTCTTCTACTTTTATTTCGCTACCAGTATCTTTTTGAACTTCTTTTTTTGCAATGCTTTTGTAATCAGGGAGTTTTACTTCTGGTATAACTGCTGTGATAGCTTTGAATTCCAATGGATTCCCTAGGGCAAGTTTCATTACCTGTACATCTGGCTTGCCAATAGCGTCGATCTTATTATCCATTAGTATGTCTATATATGCTTTGGAAAGGGCCAATTCCGCCATTTCTTCGTTAATAACTTTTTCACCAACTTTACTTACGAGAATATTTTCAGGAACATTACCTTTTCGAAAACCGTCGATAGAAACTGTCTCATTGATATTTTTTAGAGCTTGCTTGCGACCAGCTTCCCAGATCTTGGCAGGAATAGAGGCAGATATTTCTATCTGAGACTTATCTAGCTTCTTTATTGTTAAATTTTCGTAATTTTTTGAAGTATCTTTATTTGTATTAGTCATGAGAGCCAGTCTAGCGAAATAGTACAAAATTGGCAAGCAAAAATCGCCATTTGTCTATATAAAGTACTTTTTAATAAATAAGTACTCGATATATAATGGCGATTTTTGTATTATCAGTCTGTCTCTAATCGATCGTTAGATAATTAAATTTGCTGTGCATCTAGACCATTTAGGGAAGCATCAAGATCATTTTGAAGCGAATTTAGGTCATCACTGGTATTTGAAATTGGTTCAACTGTAGCTGAAACAGGCGAAGAATCTACACTATTTTGTTCAATAGTCTGATTTTCTGTATTTGTTTGTCTATCTAATATTGCTGTATCTGTATTTGGACTTACGACTTCAAATTGTTTTGAAACTAGATATATTCCAGCGATTAGAATAATAAGTACAACAACTAATATTGCAACTATTGGCCCAACACGTTTTGGTTTTGTAATTGGAATCGCTGTGTTTAAATCTTGTGAATTCTGAACAGGATTTTGTGGAGGTGTAGATGAGTAATTTGAGAATGAATTTTGATTTTGATCCATATTAGTTGTTATTAGTTAACAATTGTAGTTGGTAATGTTGTCTCAACTCTAGGGGTCACGGTTGAAATTGGGGTAGATGTAGCTGGTCTGTCTTTTGGATTGTTTCCAGATATTTTGGCTATAGCCACAACAACATCATTTAGTGCTTTGTGAGCGTCTTTGATTGCTAACTGAGCTTTGTAAACTAAAGCACGAATACCTTCGAGGTCTACTGGCTTATCAATTGGTAAACATCTCTGAGTTGATGAAGAAACGTTGCTGTTGGATGAATCGTTTGTTGTTATACAACGGCTAACTGTTCCTGTATTTTGAACGAAATTTTCAGGTTTATATGACTTTACTGCTTCGACTGCTTGTTTTGCTGTTGAAATTTTGGCATCAGCAATTACAAGCAATTCTTTTACTTTGGTTATATCTTTGCCAGCATTACGATCTTTTTCCATTCTCGAAACTATTCTTTTGCGCAATTCTACTAGATTCTTTAGTGCTACTTCTAGATTCTTGCCCAAATTATCTCTTTTTTCTTTGAGCATTTCTAATGCCATAATTTTGTTCTCTTCACGATTTTCTTTTCTTTCTTCGAATTTTTCATTCAGACGATTTGTTTGTACGTTCTTTAATTTATTGTCTTCACGATTTTTCCAATTCTCACCTTCTGAATCACCATCTTCACCATCACGATCTTCCATTCGGTTTTCTATTTTCTGACTCTTAATTTTCTGATTTAAGAGTGGTGATGATGTGCCGATTTTTTCAAGTTTGATGTTTTTTTGTGATAGAGGTGGTCTTGGGGTAGTGGTTGTTGCAATGCGATAGCCATTTTCTATCATCTGATTCTTGACATCTTGGTTATAGCGCATATTTTGAACTTTTGAATCGACGTCAGCACGAATACGATCTCGAATAGCTGGGGCATTCGTGGTTGGTGCGGTATTTAGGGTGTTGGATATACCAGTGGCGGTTGTGGTATCGACCATGGTTACGGCGTCTGCTTTTGAGAAGATGCAAACAAAACTTACAATTAATAATGTAATAATCAATGTGCTATTTTTTTGTTTTTTCATAAATAAATTATTAACCGAGATTATTTCTTGGTTAAAAATATTATATCACAAAACAAAACCCCTTACGGGGTTTTGTTTACTAGATTTTTAATAAAGTAAATAGAATATGTCTATCCCAGTTCTATTTCAGCAAGAAGGCAACAATGAGAAGGGCTACAATGTTTAAGATTTTGATCATTGGGTTTATAGCCGGACCCGCTGTGTCTTTGTAAGGATCCCCAACGGTGTCACCAGTAACAGCGGCTTTGTGAGCATCTGATCCTTTGCCACCATGATTACCTTGCTCAATGTGTTTCTTTGCATTATCCCAAGCACCACCACCTGATGTCATAGAAATTGCAACGAATAGACCAGTAATGATCGATCCTACGAGAAGACCACCTAGAGCTACTGGACCAAGTATGAATCCGACTGCAATAGGGGCAACGATAGGAATGAGGGCAGGAACTATCATTTCTTTGATTGCGGCACTTGTAACAATGTCTACACAGCGAGCGTAATCTGGCTTTGCTGTACCTTGCATAATGCCTTTGATCTCACGGAATTGACGGCGAACTTCTTCAACCACTTTGCCTGCGGCTTTACCGACAGCTTCCATACATAGGGCTGCGAAATAATAAGGGAGTAATCCACCGATAAAGAGTCCAACAATAACTTTTGGATCACTAAGACTAAATATAACCGTACTTCCAATCTCTTCTGTATATGAAGCAAATAGGACAAGAGCGGCTAGTCCAGCTGAGCCAATTGCATAGCCTTTTGTAACAGCTTTTGTGGTATTTCCTACAGCATCGAGAGGATCTGTTACATCTCGGACCTCTTTTGGTAAATCAGACATTTCGGCTATACCACCAGCATTATCTGTAATAGGGCCATAAGCATCGATAGCGACGATGATACCTGCCATAGAGAGCATACTCATAGCGGCTATAGCAATACCATAGAGACCAGCAAAGTGATATGCAGCAAGAATACCAGCGACAATAGTGATAAGAGGCCAAGCTGTAGCTTTCATTGAGATAGCAAGACCTTGAATGATATTTGTTCCATGTCCAGAGTTCGAAGCTTCGGCGATCGATTTTACTGGGCTGTACTTGGTAGATGTGTAGTATTCAGTAATAACCACGAGTAGAGCAGTAACAATAAGACCGACTAGAGTTGTAGCAAATAGATCAATTACACTATAAGTACCATTGTTTTTCATCATTACATTGGTCGTAGGGTAGAAAGCAAAAGCAGCAAGAACTCCTGAAACAATGAGGCCTTTGTACATAGCTCCCATTATGTTTTGACTTTTACCAAGTTTGACGAACCATGTTCCAATGATAGATGTGATGATTGCTATACCTCCTAGAGCTAGAGGGTAAACAACTGCACCTTCAAATCCGGTAAATATAGTTGCACCCAACATCATTGCGGCGATTGTAGTAACTGCATATGTTTCGAATAGATCTGCGGCCATACCTGCACAGTCACCAACGTTATCACCGACATTGTCTGAAATAACACCAGGATTTCTTGGATCATCTTCTGGAATACCTGCTTCAACTTTTCCAACGAGATCGGTTCCGACATCGGCGGCTTTTGTAAATATTCCTCCACCAAGTCTTGCAAAAACTGAGATTAGACTTGAACCAAAGGCAAGACCGATAAG
>CAZVXQ010000007.1:5773-14099 GCA_964630815.1 uncultured Candidatus Saccharibacteria bacterium
ATACTGTAACTCCTAATAGAGCAAGACCAACAACTAGAAGTCCAGTTACTGCTCCACCGCGGAATGCTAGAGAAAGAGCGGTACCAAGACCATGTCTAGCAGCTTCAGCTGTACGGACATTGGCTCTAACTGATACGTTCATGCCTATGTATCCAGCGAGGGCTGATAGAACAGCTCCAACCAAGAAACCAATACTGATTTCAAGACTAAGGAAGATCCAAAGAGCAATGAAAAGCACTACAGCAATGATTGTAATAGTGCGATATTGTCTATTTAGATAAGCTTTTGCGCCTGCTTGAATAGCAGATGCTATTTCTTTCATTTTTTCGTTGCCGGCAGGCTTTTTCATGATCATAGAAATCAAGAAAATACCATAAGCAATAGCGATAAGTGACGTTACTAAAGCAAAAATTTCTGACGGTTGCATTTTTGTGTAATTAACTATTAATAATACTAATTGACATTAATATGCGGGATTCTAGCAGAAATAGAGCTTTTTTGGTATTGACAACTGATTGTTGATGTTTGTTTGTATTTTTTTAAATCAAATTAAATTAAAGCAAAATAAGTAAATAATGCTAAATATTTTGTTATCACACAAAACTTTTTCTTTGAATAGATTGCAAGAAAATTGTGGGTGATATAATTGTTGTACCTGCCATTTACTCGCATTTTTACCTCGTTCTTATATGCATGAAGAGGGGTAAAAGACTTAATTTATATACAAAATAATGTTAAAAACAAATTCAACTGTAGTTACAAAAAACCATTTACTGGATTATGTCTCAAAGAGAGAATTTAATGATTTTGTTTTAGAAATGCGCGATTTTAGAGATATAACTGAGACTAGATTTGGTGTTATAGATAGACGATTCAATGATATGGATAGAAAGTTCGACGAATTAAAAGAAATAATTAGAATACAAACAGGTGCAATTCTTGATCAGTTTAGAGAAGATCTCAAGGTTGGATTGGAATACGTCCAGAATATAGATAATAAGAAGGTTGATTCAGTAGATTTTGAAAGACTTAAAGAGAAAGTAAATATTATTTTATCATCCAAAACAAAAGAGGCTTAAGCCTCTTTTGTTTTGAGTTGTTAAATTTCACAGCTTAACGTTGAGGTTCAACTTCGGAAACATTCAATTCTTCAATACTACCAATGGCTTTAATGTCAATTTTCCAACCTGTGAGCTTTGCAGCAAGTCTGACGTTTTGACCTCCTTTGCCGATTGCTAGAGATTGCTCATCCTCTGTTACTGTTACTATTGCACGATGCTCTTTTTCGTCTAATTCGAGTGATACTACTTCTGCTGGTGACAATGATTCTTCGATAAATAGGGCAGGATCAGCATTCCATTCAACAATGTCTATTTTTTCTCCCGATAGTTCGCTGGTTACCGTTGTGACGCGTACTCCACGTTGACCAACCATCGATCCGATAGGATCTATATGTGCATCGTGGGAAATAACAGCAATCTTGGATCTTGATCCAGCTTCACGGGCAATGCTTTTGATCTCTACTACACCTGATGCTATTTCTGGTGTTTCGGTTTCAAATAATTTTGCTAGGAACTTTGGATGTGCACGAGAGAGTTTGAGAACTATACCCTTCGGACTTTCTTCAACAGCATATAGGTAAGCTCGGATTCTGTCTCCTGTTTTCCAGTGTTCACTTGGGATTTGTTCTTCGTAAGGAATAACGCCAATAGCTCTTCCCATGTCTATATACACAACACCTCTTTCTACTCTTTCGACTGTGCCCGCAACGATCTCACCTTCTTTCTGACCGTATTCACCCAAAACAGAGACTTTTTCTGCTTCACGGATCTTTTGGATGATGATTTGCTTTGCTGTTTGAGCGGCAATACGACCAAAATCTGCTTTATTTTCGAGAGGAAATACCAATTCATCACCTACGACAGCATCACGTTTGATTTTTCGCGCATCTTCGACGAGCATATGTTGCTCTGGGTTGAAGCGAATCTTTATGTCTTCTACGGCTGTATCTTTGAGGTTTTCTTCTGCTTCCTCATCTCCCTCCATGATAACTTGATCACGGTCGACGACAATCTTTACTTGCCAAAATTCAACACTACCAGTGTTTTGGTCAAATGAAGCACGAACAATTTGGCCTTTTTTGCCGTATTCTTTTTTGTAGGCAGTTGCAAGGGCCATAGATATAGCTTCTAAGGTTTTTTCTTTTGGAATTCCACGCTCTTCCTCTAGTTGCTGAACGACAGAATTTATTACTTTGAGATCAAACATATATTTAGTTGTTATTTAATTTTAAGTTTTGTTAATCTTTACCTATTTAACAAAGATGTTCGCCCTAGGCGAACAATTTACTTACTTCTATATATTATCATAACTATTAACTACGTGCAAATTTTGTTTTTTCTCGATTTGGGTATATTCTAAGTCCGGAAGTTGTTTGAACCATCAAATCATAGACAGTGTTCTATGAGAAAGGATACATGATTGCAATTCCCGAAAGACGAGCTGGATGTTGGTCGAATGGGGGATTCGTATTTATCCGCAACATGATTGCTTTGCTAGGTGCAAAAAACACTCGTGATTTTCTCGATTATCACCGGATCATGGCGTCTTCTTTTTTCGATGATGCGATTGATGAGTTGAGGCTCATGAGGGGTCTTCGGGAATATGTCATCATTCCCGGACACAGTTTTTACTGCAAGCGTTGCGAAATCAGGATTTCTTCAATTGTCGCCTTCGCTCGCCGTAGGATGATGGTTAGGCCGAGTTTCGAAGATGCTCTTTGTGCTCGGGTTTTGATTTCGGACTCAAACATTGTCGAGTCCGGATTTTATTTCGGAGGAGTGTATATCCTCCATAAGCCAGTTGGTGGCAATATCAGTCTGATGAAGTATGACGGCCACAATCCGACGCTGGAGGCGGTTCGGGTCAGCGTGGATACCAAGTTGCCACTCAGTAAGCACTGGGGATATTTGTTCAAATGCCCAGCATCAGGTTCATGACATTCATACCCCCAATCGCCAGTTCGGATACAACTGAATGTCGAATGGTGGATTTTTTACAATAAGATGTACACAAGCTCGCTATATCATTATCTGCTATAATTTGGGTAATGTTCGTTGAAGATGCTCAACTATATAAATTTATTCTTGATTCCGGCTTGGTAAGCAAGGAGGACCTTGAGGTTGCAAAGAAAGACAGCGAAACGCAAAAGAAACATCTGGGAGATATTTTGGTATCTTCTGGCAAAATTAGCGCCGACAATTTGCGAAGAATGCAAGCTTATGGGCTAGGTATTCCATTTGTCGATCTAAAAGGAAAAAAATTACCTTTTGAAACACTAACCCTTATTCCAGAACCAATCGCCAGGGCTCACAACATCGTTGCTTTCAAAAAAACCGATGTTTCTCTTGAGGTTGCCATGCTTGATGTTAATGATTTGTCTGCTATCGATTTCATAAAAAAGAAAGTTAATCTTAAGATTTTACCTCGTCTTACCGATTCTGACTCGATCAAAGAAGTATTGATTCAATATCAAAAAAGTCTTAAAGCAGAATTTGGTGATTTGATTCAAAAAGAGACCGCTTCATTACGAATGATCTCAGAGGAGAAAGGTGAAGCAACAACAGAAGCAGATCTAAAGAAGATTGCTGAGGATTTGCCAGTGGTTCGTATTGTAGATACGCTAATCAAGCATGCTATTCTCCAAAATTCTTCTGATATCCATATAGAACCAATGGAGGAACAGGTACTTATCCGTTATCGAATCGATGGTTTATTGCATGATGCGATGGTTTTGCCAAAAAAAGCTGCATCGTCGGTATCTGCGCGTATAAAAGTCCTGGCAAATCTAAAATTGGATGAAAAGAGATTGCCTCAGGACGGCAGATTCAAGGTAGATATGAATAATGAGAAAGTGTCTTTTCGTGTTTCGATCTTGCCTACTTACTATGGCGAAAAGATTGTTATGCGTCTATTGCGCGAGAGTATTTCTGGCTTTACCCTAGAATATCTTAATTTTCATGGTGAAGGTTTGGAATCTATACACAAAGTTTTGAAAAAAACTACGGGCATGATTTTGATGACTGGTCCTACTGGTTCTGGAAAGACAACGACTTTGTATACTATGTTGGATATTCTAAATACTCCTGATGTAAATATTTCAACAATAGAGGATCCGATCGAATATCAAATGGCAAGAATCAATCAAACTCAGGTTAAACCAGAAATTGGTTTCTCATTTCCGCAGGGTATTCGTACTCTAGTTCGTCAGGATCCGGACATTATCATGGTCGGTGAGATTCGAGACAATGAAACGGCCGCTTTGGCAGTTAATGCTGCTTTGACAGGTCACCTAGTTCTTTCTACTCTACACACAAATTCCGCTGCTGGAGCAATACCTAGACTACTTGATATGAAAGTTGAACCTTTCTTATTGGTCTCTACTCTTGATGTGGTTATTGGACAAAGATTGGTTAGACGATTGTCTGACTTGAAGCAACAATACAAATTAACTAAAGATGAATTATCTCAGTTGGAAAAGATTGTAGATCTAAAAAGAGTATTGGCCGCATTGAGAACAGAGAAAATAGTAAAACCTACAGACGATTGGGATTCAATTAAGTTTTGGAAGGCTGTCCCTGGGCCGGAGGATGACGGATTCAAGAGTCGTGTGGGTATACACGAGGTCCTTACGATGACTCAATCAATAAAGAGTTTGATAATGAAAAACGCTACATCTGGTGAAATAGAAGAGCAGGCAAAGAAAGAAGGTATGCTTACAATGCTTGAAGATGGAATTTTCAAGTGTGTAGAAGGGATGACAACTATCGAAGAAGTCTTGCGTGTAATCACGGATTAATCGAATGTTGGTGTTAGTTTGTTATTTAGTGGTTTCAATTTAGAAGTTATTAGATTTAAGATTTGAAATTTAAGATTTAATTTTGCAACATGTCCCACTTTATTTTTAAAGCAAGAAGATTATCTGGAGAGATATACAAAGGCGAGAAAGACGCGGACAATCATTTTGAGTTGTACAAAATCTTGAAGGAACAAGGTGATGAAGTAGTCGAGTATAAGGAGAAAAAATCTTCCCGTAAATGGAATTTTAACGTTTCTGTTTCATTTTTATCAAAGGTTAAACCTATTGAAAAGATAAATTTTGCAAGAAATCTGGGGGCTATGCTTGAAGCTGGTCTGGCTTTGTCACGCGCTCTTGCGGTTATCGAAAAACAGACAAAAAATGTTGTTTTTAAAAAGATTGTTAATAGTTTGATTCAAGAAGTTGATAAAGGTGTGACCTTGTCGGATGCGATGATTAAATATCCAAAAGCTTTTCCAAAGTTATTCGTTGCTATGGTTAGGGCAGGTGAGCAGTCTGGTACATTATCAGAATCTTTGAAAATAGTAGCTTTGCAAATGGAAAGTGCTTATGCTCTCGATAAAAGAATAAAAGGTGCGATGTTGTATCCGGCGGTCATAGTCACAGCAATGGTGATAATAGCTATATTAATGTTTATTTATGTGGTGCCTACACTGCTAAAGACTTTTACAGAATTACACATCAAATTGCCACCTACCACTCAATTTGTTCTTGACCTTAGTAATCTAATCAGAAATCATGGTCTTTGGGTCCTAATTGTATTTTTGATAATTTCCGGTTTTTTGGTCTGGTTTTCAAAAAAAACACTCGGAAAGAGATTTCTGCATGCAGTGACACTTAAGGTTCCAGTTATTGGTCCATTAGTTCAAGAAGTAAATACAGCCAGAACAGCAAGAACCATGTCATCTTTGTTGGGGTCTGGAGTTGATGTTGTAGAATCAGTAAATATTACTTCAGACGTGGTTCAAAATATTTATTTTCAAGAAGCTTTAAAGAAAGCTGCTGAAGCCATAAAGAACGGCGAACTGATGTCAAAGACTTTTGGCCAATATACAAAATATTACCCACTGTTCTTTGTAGAAATGATGAATGTTGGTGAAGAGACTGGCAAAACTGGTGAAATGCTTTTGGGAGTTGCAAAATATTTTGAGGAAGATGTAAATCAAAAGACCAAAGACATGTCTACAATTATCGAACCAGTTTTGATTTTGTTTATCGGAGGAGCAGTTGGATTCTTTGCTGTTTCAATGATTCAGCCTATGTACTCATTGATGAATGCTATTTAATCTTAAATGCTTAAGAAATTTCATATAAAAAAAGGTTTTTCACTTATAGAAGTAATGGTCGGTACAGCCATCTTTCTAATTGTTGCTGTTGCAGTTTATAGTTCTATTGTAAGTATTACTCATTTGGCACAAGGGAGTCAAGCTAGAAATTTGGCGGTAGAGTTGGCGGCAGAACAACTCGAAATAATTAGAAATTTACCATATTCCAATATTGGTCTTACTAATGGTATTCCTGTTGGAGTATTACCACAAAATCAAACGCTAAATAGGGGAGGGATAAGTTTTGATGTTCTGTTGACAGTTCGAAATATTAACTTATCTACATCTACAGTTCAGGCTAGTGACAAATTGGTAGAAGTCGAAGTCAATTGTCCTGGTTGTAGAAATTTTCAACCTGTAATCTTGACTGGTCAGATTTCACCAGCAAATCTTCAATCGGCTGGTTCCGGAGGTGCTTTGATGACTCAGGTATTCAATGGAAATGGTGAGCCGGTTCAAGGCGCAACAGTTCTTGTTGAAAGTGTTGCAACAAGTACAATTACCAATACAGATGTTACAAATAATTACGGGATATTGAATATTATAGGTGTACCTCAGGGTATCAATAATTATAAAATTACAGTTACAAAAAACGGTTATTCGACCGAAACTACGTATCCATTGGGGGGTCAGGGTAATCCTAATCCTACAAAACCGCATGCAACAGTATTGAATCAGCAATTGACTCAAGTTAGTTTTTCAATTGATAAACTAAGTTCACTTCGGTTAACCAGTGTAACGCCTACATGTTCTGCTGTTGCAAATTTCGATTATCATTTAAATGGAGCAAAGACTTTGGGTGCTGGAATCTACAAGTATTCACAGGCACTTTCAACAGGTGGAGCAGGAATATCAAATTTAAATTCTATGGAGTGGGATACATATACCATAACACCTACTGATGGTGCCTATGATGTTGCAGGAATTAATCCCGATAGCCCTTTCTCATTAAACCCTGATACAAATCAAGAAGTTCAACTCGTTGTTGTTCCGAAGAACGGTAATAGTCTCTTGGTTTCAGTTATTGATAGTACGACAAGATTACCGATCTCTGATGCGACGGTAAATCTATCAAGACCGGGATATAATACCGGTAAATTAACAGGTCAGGGTTATTTAAGTCAGGTAGATTGGACTGGGGGTTTTGGTCAAGAGATGTTTGTTAATGAGACACAGTATTACTCTGACAATGGACTTATAGATACGGCTACTTCTTCTGGTGATGTTGTTATGAAGGAAATTTTTGGATCATATAGTACCAATGCGACAGGGACTCTGGAATCATCAACTTTTGATACTGGTACTACAAGTAATTATTATTCTTTATCTTGGACACCGATCAATCAACCTGTACTTTCTGGTACAAATAGTTTGAAGTTTCAATTTGCTACAAATTCAAGTTCAACTGATCCTTGGAATTTCCTTGGTCCAGATGGTACATCCGATTCATATTTTTCAGTACCAGGGGGTAGTATAAATAACATTCATAATAATAAAAGATATGCGAGGTATAAGGCTTATTTGACTACAGAGACAGCAACAGTTACACCGAAGCTATCCGATGTAAATTTTGTATATACATCCGGATGTATTCCACCAGGTCAGGTATTGTTTCAGGGTCTAACAGTCAATGATTATCTTTTAAGTGTATCAAAAAATGGTTATGTGCCTTATTCCGAAACTATTTCTGTAGTAAATGGTTGGCAGAAAAAAATTGTTGAAATGATAAGTCAATAAATGAGTTATAATTGATTATAATATGTCATACAAAAAGGGAATGATGTTGGTTGAATTGTTGGTAGCTCTAGCAATCTTCGCTGTTGTAATAATTGCTGTTGGGGCGATGGGATCAAATATCTTTATTTTTAATTCTACAACTACAGGTTCATATCAAGCCACTCAAAATTCTCAAGCGATTCTCAAAACTATATTAAAAGAGATTAGAGAAGCTTCACCAGGAGCGAATGGTGCATATCCAATAATTAATACTGGAAGTACGACCTTGTCATTTTACACTGATATAGACAATGATGGTGTTACAGAGCAGGTTACTTATAGCTTAGTTGGTACAAATTTTTACAAAGCAGTTATAAAAGCAACCGGTAATCCACCAGTTTATTCC
>CAZVXQ010000008.1:0-13927 GCA_964630815.1 uncultured Candidatus Saccharibacteria bacterium
CTCCTACACCTATCGATGTTTCAGCTATCGAAGTTGAAGCAAAAGGTAAAGAAGCAAAGGAAGGTGAAGCTCCAGCCGAGTCGCCTGCACCAGAAAAGAAATAATATTTTCAAATATTTATATCAAAAAACCGCTTTGATGGCGGTTTTTTGATATTCAATGTGGATCGCAGATGTCAGACATCTGTCACTACTATTCAGTTTTCTATTATATGTTAACATTATGTTGTATTAACCAATAAATATTATGTTTAGAACAAATCGTGGATTTACATTGATCGAACTTTTGGTTGTAGTTAGTATTATTGGAGTACTTTCTTCGACCTCTCTGGTCGCATTTCAAAGTGTTAAACAAAAAGCAAAAGATACAAGATTGCTTGTTGAGTTGTTTGAATTAAAAAAAGCGCTAGAATTGTACAAGGCTGTATATAATATATATCCCGGTGTTGCAAATACATACTATGTAAGTTCAGGAGTAGGAAATGCTAGTTGTCTAAATGGTGAAGGTGTTGATTGGTCAAATGCTTTTGATGCTGATTTTAAGTCTAAATATTTAGCAAAATTACCGACAGAATATGCGTCTTGTGGTATTTTATACGTAAGATTTTCTGGTACAACTTTTGAGAATCCTGGATGTTGGGATACTGTATCTGGAACATTTATTAATCCAAGCGGAGTCAATTGGAATGGTACTATCTCTGGTGAGGGTAGTTATGAATACCTCATTGGTTTTACTTCTAGCTATACTGAATCCTCGAGAGGATTTCCTTATCTGACATGGCAAGGTAATGCGGGTGGTTATTCTTTTTCTACGGATAAATTTTGTCTACTTGGACCCAAAAGATAATCATTTTATATGAAAAATCGTGGTTTTACACTCATAGAATTGTTGGTAGTTATAAGCGTTATTGGCATGTTATCCTCTATCGTTCTTGTCTCTCTTCAGAGTGCTCGAGACAAGGGTCGCATAGCTTCGAGTATCATTTTTTCAACTTCAATGTATCGCGGTTGGGGAGCAGAGGCTTTTGGTGTATGGAATTTTGATGAGGCTAACGGTGCTACTGCTTTGGATACAGGTTATAAAAGTTTGAATCTTCCGTGTACGGGTACCTGCACTAGAAACTCTTCAATTAAACCTGGTTCTGCAGGGTATTCTTTAGATTTTAGTGGGGAAGCAACCAATAACAGCGCTTCAAATTTATATGATTCTGGTGCAATATCAGCAATATCTTTAAGTGGAGGTTATACTGCAAGTGCATGGGTGCTACTTAACGCTAACGGTTCTGGGGCGGTGTTTGAATTGTTTCCGCGGTTGGCTTACATGAACTTTCAATCAGCTGGCGCTGGACTATCACCTGCATCAGTTATTCTTGGACCTAATAATTTAGGAACAACATTTAACTATCAAACACCGATAGGTAAATGGTTTCATCTGGCCTATTCATACGACGGTACCAACGTTATTCGAGTATATGTAGACGGTAAATTCAAACAAAGTTTCAATGCTGGCGTTGCGGCAAATGGTACAAATGTAACAAGAGTAATAATTGGAAATATGAGTAATATGGGAAGTCATCTCATGCAAGGCTATGTCGACGAACTCGCCATATACCCAAACGTCCTTACCGCTGACGCTATTGAACACATATATGCTCAAGGTTTACCAAGGCATACATTGGCAAAAGTTGAATAAACAGAGGTGACACCTCTGTGTGTCGCTCACCTCTATAACTCTGCTATAATAGGCAAATGAAATATGGATCTTTTTTGCTGACAATTTTCTTTGGTGCACTATTGTTTGGTTCATTTGTCTTTGAACCTTCTTCAGTTTTGGCACAATCTTCTCTTACAGAGCAACAGAGGGCTGAATTACAGCGAGAATTGGCTCAAGTTGAGGCAGAACAGAAACAAGCTGCAATCGAACTTACAAATGCTCAAAACAAAAGTGCTTCTTTGGCAAGAGATATTTCTGTATTAGATGCCAAGATTCGATCGGCACAACTCGCAATAAAAGCAAAAAACATTTTAATACAAAGTTTGGGTAATGATATTTCAAAAAAAGTTACTCTTATAAATGATTTGGAGGACAGGATTGAAAAAGGCCGTGATACATTGTCTCAAATACTCAGGAAGACCAATGAGGTTGGTGAGCTGTCTATTCCAGAATTAGTCCTTTCAACTGATACTGTTACAGAATTGGTCAATGACTTGGATAAATTTGAATCAGTACAGGAAAGTCTGAGGGAAACATTTGAACAATTAAAATCAAATAAGGCTTCGACGACTGCAGAAAAGGAAGCTTTGGATAATAGACGAAATGCAGAATTAGACGCTCGTTATGAGATCCAGCAACAACAAAAAAATATTGAAAGCAATCAAGCAGAAAAGAGACAATTACTAACTTTGAGTAAAGGGGCCGAAAAATCATATACAAAACTCATAGCCGACAAACAAGCTCGTGCTGCTCAGATTCGTTCGGCTCTATTTGCCTTGCGTGATGCGGCTGCTATTCCATTTGGTGAAGCACTTCAATATGCCACTTTAGCTTCTCAAAAGACAGGTGTTAGACCAGCTTTTATTTTGGCTATAATTAAACAAGAATCAAATCTGGGAAGTAATGTTGGTGCTTGTGTGGTAACGGATTTAAATAGTGGTAATGGTATCAAAAAAAGTAATGGGACTTTTGTTGAAAGGGTTATGAAATCTCCAAGAGACACTGATCCATTTAGAACTATAACTGCCGAATTAGGTCGTCAATGGTCGGAAACAGTGGTTTCATGTCCTATTGGGAGTACAAAATACTATTTAGGTAGAGGTTTTGGTGGTGCTATGGGACCGGCACAGTTTATTCCTTCAACATGGATTTTGGTAAAAGATAAAACAGTTCAATTTCTAGGAAATAATTCAACTCCTGATCCTTGGAATCCAGCACACGCTATCATGGCTTCTGGTGTATATTTGAGTGAACTTGGAGCAAATGCTAATAGTTATACTTCAGAAATTAGAGCAGCTTGTAAGTACTATGGATCTGGTGGTTCGTCTTGTACTTACGGTAAGCAAGTAATGGCATTGGTTGACAACATTCAGCGTACAATGATAGATCCTTTACAGGGACTTTAAAATCTTAAATTTTACCCAGTGGGCGAATCAGCAGATTCGTATTTCAGATTGATTTTGCTAAATCAAATCTAAAATCTCAATTCTTAGTGCAATGCGATTCAGATTTTAATTTTGAGATTTAAGATTTTAGATTGTAAGTATGACCGGTATAACCATCGGTCTCTTTGCTGTCTTGGTGAGTAGGAATTTTGAAACAGCATCTGTAATATTGTCTTTGACAAAATCGACATTGATAGGATTTTGACCACGAGTTGATTTTTCTATTGTTTCTTTTATGAGTAGTCTAACCTCATGTAAGAGTTCTTGAGATTCACGAAGGTAGACGAAACCACGTGAGATTATATCTGGAGATTTTTTTAGTTTACCATTTACGGCATTGATTATTCCAAAAACGATAAATATGCCGTCTTGTGCCAACATCTGTCTATCGCGGATAACTACGTCTTGAACATCTCCAACAGAGAAACCGTCAACTAGAACCAATCCTGATGCAGCCTTTTCTTTGAGTTTGACTATTTTTGCTCCAGCGCTTTGAATTTCTATAATTGAACTATTGTCAGGAATAATAACGTCTTCGTCCTTGAGTCCATTGGCTTCTTTTGCGATTTCGCCGTGAACACGAAGCATGTAGTGATAACCGTGAAGCGGAATAAAGAATTTTGGATGAATCTTTCTATGTATCCACGCCGTCTCATCGCGGTTTGCATGACCTGATGAATGCACGTCGGCAATACGATAGTGAATAATTTTTGCACCTTGGCGGGATAGGTTATCTTTCAATTTTTGTACGGCTCTTTCATTGCCTGGAATAACCGACGATGACAGCATGATTGTGTCTCTTGGTGTGATACGGATCTTGGCATGAGTTTTATTTGACATTCTCATCATTGCAGCAAATTCGTCACCTTGAGCTCCTGTAGCCAAAATAACAATACGATCTGGTGGGTAATTTTCCATATCGTCACTAGAAATCATAGTCTCGTTTTTGGCCTTCATTAGCCCCAAATGTTTACAAATCTCTATGTTTGATTTCATACTACGACCTTCAATGACGACTTTTTTGCCATACTTCTCCGCGAAATCGATAATACGAAGTAGTCTTTCTAGTAGAGATGAGAACGTTGCAATTATCAAGCGACCTTGAGCGTTTTTGATTATCTCCTCGATATTTTTGTGTACTACTTTTTCTGGAATTGAGAATCCAGGATTTTCTACGTTTGTCGAGTCTGCCATTAACAATAGGACGTTTTCATTTTTGAAAGCTCTATCGTATTCTGATTCTTCTTCTGCAGTCGGTACTCCATCAACGTGATCGAGTTTGAGGTCGCCTGTATGTACTATTGAACCAAATGGTGTCTGAACTATGATACCCATAGCATCTGGAATAGTGTGGGTAACAGCAAAGAATTTGATCTTAAGTTTTCCTAGGGTCAAAGTTTCTTCTTTTTCCACTACTTTGATATCTAGTTTAGGTACATGCTGGAATTCCTCTTGTCTTTTTTGAATCAAAATTGAAGTAAGAAGTCTGGTATATAGCGGTGGATTGCCGATACGAGGCATGATGTAGGGAATACCACCGATGTGGTCTAGGTGACCGTGAGTGATGAGAACCGCACGAATTTTACTTTGGCGCTCTTCTAGATAGCGTGTATTTGGAAGTATATAGTCTATTCCCGGTGTGTTTTCATCTTTGAATTGAAAACCGATGTCGATAATGACAATGTCATCACCATATTCGATAGCTGTCATATTTCTACCAATTTCTTCCACTCCACCAAGGGGTATTATACGGATAGAATCAGGGGCAAGGGCAGGTATTACCTCATCGCCTTTTGTATTGACTAGAGGGCGAGCGGGACTTGGACGACGTCCGCCACCACGCGTTGATTCTTTTCGCATAACATTCATTCTGGCTCCAGCAATATGTTTTAGTATTTCTGGATTTTTGCGAAGTCCTTTTCCCAATACGACGCGATGTGTGTTAGTGCCAACCCCAGGTTCAGTCTGACTTTTTATTTGAGGAATGTTTTGATTGGTTGGGCCACTATGATATCCCGTAGTGTGTTTGTGTTCTGAAGAATAGCGATTTGGTCGCGGTTGTCTATTTGGTTGTGGTTTTGGTTGATTAATCATGTTTATTTAAATATTTTCCAGACTTTTTCTGTATTGATATACCAATCAGTTACAGAGTTCCATCTGTCTTGTGGATTTGTAATGTTACTTATAATGTTTTTTGATTCGAATTTATTGTTTATGTTTACTGTTTTTGGTAAGACGTAGATAAAGTTTGGTGAATAAATAAATATCGCTGGAATGTCTGTTTGAATAAGTTTTTTCAAATCACTGTATTTATTTTGGTTTTCTTCTTGGTTTTCATTTGACCGTATAGATTCTAGAATGCTATCAGCTTTGCTGTTGGTATACATTGCTACATTTAGTCCAGGGGCATTTCTCTGTGAGGAATGCCAGAATGCATAGAGATCACGATCTTTTCCTATTAGTTGTCCAAATAGTAGAGCATCGTATTTTCTAGGTCTAATAATATTTTGATAGAGTTCTGAAGGATCAAAAATCTTTATTTCAACTTTGGCTCCAATTTTTGCCCATGATTCATTTAGTAGTTGAGCAGTTTGTTTGAGGTCTGGTGCATCAGCAGTCATCAGTTCAAAGCTTAGGATTTGGAGGGAATTCTTTGGACCTTTCTTTTCGTATATACCAGTTGTTTTGTTTTTTATCCAACCACTCTTTTCTAGAATTGAAATTGCCAATGCAATATTTTGTTCTTTATTAATGGACACATTGGATTCCGAAGGTAGTGGACTATCTATTGCAATGCCATAACCATTTAGAGCGATTTCAATTATATCCTGTCTGTCGATTGCTAAATCAAGTGCCTGTCTCACTGCTTTTTCGGCTAATATTGGATTGTTATTTTGATTGAAGAAGACTCCAAATATTCTAGGTAATGGCGTAGAAATAATATTAAAATTATCATTGCCAATATCGCCACTGATATCTTTTATTTTATTGGAAGAGATTGAAGCTAAACTGTCTACATCACCTTTTTCCAGAGCTTGAAATGCTTTGTCTTCATCAGAGAAGAATTGAACAATGATACTATCTATATACGCACGCCTACTGTAATATTTGTTTGAAGCGGTAAGTTTGTACTGCAAAGGAATACCGTCTTTGTCTTTGATTAGAGACTTAATTTCGTAAGGACCTGATCCTATTGGTTTGATGTTGTAGTCACTAAATACAAATTGTTCATCGCTAATATTGCTCCAGATATGTTTTGGCAATATTCCTAAAGTAGTATTTGTTATAAATGGGCTATATGCTTGCTTGAGAATAAATTGAATTTCAGTTGGAGATATAACATTGACGTTTACGTTATTCCAATCAGCTCTTCTAGGGCTTTTTATTGCAGAGTTTTGGATTTTTTGTATTGTAAAAGCAATATCTGCTGTTGTAAGCTCGCTACCATCATGGAAAAAGACGTCAGGTTTAATTTTGAAAGTATATATAAGTCCATCATCAGAAATCTTGTATGATTCTGCAATATCGGTAACTAAGTCATTGCCAGAATATTTCATTAGACCTGAGTAAACTAAAGTAGAAATATCTCGATCAACGTCAGTGATTGCTACTACCGGATTGATCATGTGAGGTAGTCCAATCATACCTTCTCTAAGTTCTCCGCCGTTTGCAGGAATGGTTATCATAAAGAGATTGCTAACTTGTATGGTCATGAGTAGTGCAGTAAGACCTGCAATGAATACTAAAATACCAAAAATAGTCTTTTCTGTCAGAGAAAAGCGTCTAATGTAGTTCATTACTGTTGATCCATATTTTAAACGGAACTCTTTTTGTATTTCGTAATTATTCACGGTAAATAGACTGTTCTAGTACAATAAAATAAAGCTATTTTATTGTTGTATCTTTAAATAAGATTGATAAGGGCGGAAATGGCAAATAGTATTGCAATAACAATGGTTGTATTGAATAGGACTTTTTCGAATCCTCGTCTTGTGTGGAATGCAGAACTGAAGTTGTCACTACCTCCAAAAGCTCCACCAACTTGGGCGCCGGTCTTTTGGATAAGCACAATAGCCGTCAGAACAACTGACAGGATGATCTGAATATATGGAAGGAGTGACCTCATTGGTTGATAATATAGCATATTCTATTTTTTGTGCAATATGATGAGACTGTAGCAAAACTAGCTCAGTTGAAGCCTATATTTGTTTGGTTTTTAGTAATTTTTATTATCGGTCTCACTTATTTGTTCAAAAATCCATTTCAAAGTCTCGTAAATAGAAGCAATTTGGACTCTAGAATTTGCTTGAGGAGAATTGCTTGGAGTTGGTGTCGGTGTTACGGAATTTGAGGTGCTACTTTTTGGTGTAGGGGTAACAGAAGGTGACACGGTTGTATTTGATACGAAAACATATATTGGATTTGATGTAGTGATGTTACCAGCAACATCTCTTGCTACTGCAGTTAGGGTGTGATTACCATTTATTACTCCAATAGTGTTCCATGTTCCTGAATATGGAATTGTTGTTACTTCTGGACCAAGATTTATATTATCTAGTTTGAATTGGACTCCTAGTATTCCACTTGTGATACGACCTTGAATAACTGGATCTTGGGTATTAGCTGTGAGTGTAACATTGTTATTTACTACTGCATTATTGGTTGGTGAGATTATCGATATTGTTGGGGCTGTGGTATCTGGGAGAGGCGATACTGAATTGGTTGGTGAAGGGGTGATTGTGGCAGTGTTTGTAGGAAATGGAGTCATAGTAGCTGTGGGTGCAGGAGTTACAGTTGATGTTGGTGTTGGATTTGGTACGGTGTTTGTTGGTGTTGGCTTAATTGTAGAAGTAGTAACTGGTTTTGGTGTGGCAGTGGCTTTAATTGTTTCAGTTATTGGTGTAGTTGAATTTCCCGAATTTGATCCACTGGTACCACTTGAAGACCTACGAAATGTTGTCGTAGATGTGCCTGGTGAAGTGGTCGATGTATCTGTCTCATTTGATTGATCGGTATTAGATTGTTCCGAGTTAGCTTTTTTGACAGCTGATATTACACCGGGTTCTGGTGTTGGCACGCTGTTTATTTTGATAATATCTGTTGTCGCTTCTTTGACTGATGAAAAAGTAAATTTTATTCCAGAAATTATTTTGCCATATATGTTTTTTGCAAAACTAGCAATTGATACTTCCTGATATTGAGCCTCAGTTGTATCATTCTCGAAATCGCTAGCATTTTGACTATTTACAATAGTACCATCTAGAATTAGGACAAAGAAAATGAGTATAGTTATTAAGGTTTTTTTCATGTGTGTCCTTGTAGATTTGACTAATATCGATCTTATCTTAATTATACAATTATGTTGATATATATACTCAGATTATGTGGATAATAAAGTAACTCTTCACAAAGAGATTTTTCTGTATATAATAGCTTTTACTAGTACGATTACTAAAATACTTAATCACTAATTAAAATGAAAGACATATCCAAGAAAATCATACCTTTGCAAGACCGAGTCCTCATTAAAGAAGATGGTGAAAGTAAAGAAAAAAAGACTTTATCAGGTATCATTATACCAGTCACCGTGAATGAGGATAAGGGCAGTAAGAGAGGTACCGTTATGGCGGTTGGTGAGGGGAGGATTGAAGAAGGAGTTGTTATCAAACCACGCGTAAAAGTTGGCGATGTTGTATTGTTTCAGTGGGGAGATAAAATTAAGCACGAAGATTCAGAATATTATATCGTTCGCGAAAATGAAATTATAGCAATTCTCAAGTCCTAATTTACCTATTACCTATTACCTTTTACCTAACTAATAAACCTATGTCAAAAAGAATTCTATATAATGAAGAAGCAAGAAAAGCTCTAAAAAATGGCATTGATGCAGTTGCAAATGTTGTAAAGATTACTATTGGTCCACGTGGCCGAAATGTGGTTTTGGATAAGGGCTATGGTTCACCAACTATTACCAATGATGGTGTATCTATTGCAAAAGATATTACTCTCAAAGATAAATTTGAAAATCTTGGTGCAGAAATGGCAAAAGAGGTTGCCTCAAAAACCAACGACATTGCAGGTGATGGTACGACTACAGCAACTATTTTGATACAGTCTATAGTCAATGAGGGTATTCGCGAAACCAATATGGGTGTAAATGCAATGGGTTTGCGTTCCGGGATCGAGTCTGCCTCAAGAGAAGTTGTAAATGCTCTAAAAAAGATTGCTACACCTATAAAAACAGATGAAGAAATTAAGCAAGTGGCAACTATATCTGCCGAGTCATCAGAGTTAGGTACTATTATTGCAGATACAATAAAAAAGGTTGGCAAGGATGGAGTCGTTACAGTAGAAGAATCACAATCTACTGATTTGGAATCAGAAATAGTCGAAGGTATTCAATTTGATAAAGGTTATATATCTTCATATATGATAACCAATGCCGAGAGGATGGAAGCCGAATTCAATGATCCGGCAATACTCCTTACAGACAAAAAGATTTCGACAATAAAAGAGATTTTGCCATTACTTGAACAACTTGCAAAAAGTGGCAAAAAAGATTTGGTAATCATTGCTGATGATGTAGACGGTGAAGCTTTGGCAACATTTGTTGTCAATAAACTTCGCGGAACATTCAATGTTTTGGCTATAAAAGCGCCTGGATATGGAGATAATAAGAAAGAAGTACTAGCAGATATCGCAGTTACAATTGGCGCAACCGTTGTTACTGAGGACGTTGGTATAAAGTTTGAAAATGCAGATTTGTCCGTACTTGGCAAAGCGCGCAAAGTAATATCAACCAAGGATAATACCGTTATTGTAGGAGGTAAGGGTAAGAAAAGCGAAATAGAATCAAGGGTCAATCAACTCAAGAAACAAAAGGACGCATCTGAGTCAAAGTATGATAAAGAAAAACTTGAAGAACGGATTGCAAAATTAGCTGGCGGAGTTGCGGTAATTAGAGTTGGTGCTGCAACAGAGACAGAAATGAAATATTTGAAACTCAAAATCGAAGATGCGGTAAATGCAACTAAGGCAGCGATAGAAGAGGGTATTGTTCCTGGTGGAGGCGTTGCTCTTATTCGGGCATCTCATGAAGTAGAAAAGTTACTCTCAACAAAAAAGAATTTGAGCAAAGAGCAGGAGTTGGGGTACAGGATAGTTGTGAGAGCTTTGTCAGCTCCAACCAAACAGATTGCAATCAATGCAGGTAAAGAAGATGGTTCAGTTATTGTTGATAAAATAAAAAATGGCAAAGGCAATATTGGTTACGACGCTCTCAAAGATGAAATGGTTGATGATATGATAAAGGCAGGTATCGTTGATCCGGTCAAGGTTACTAGATTGGGAGTAGAGAATGCTTGTTCTGTAGCTGCAATACTTCTTACTACAGAAGCAGCTATTGCTGATGAGCCAGAAGACAAAAAGCCAAATATACAAGGTTCAGGTCAGGATATGTCTTATTAAAAAAATGACAAAATTTTTTCAAGGTCTAGTTATTGTTATAGCTCTAGTAATATTAGGGATGGTTGGCTATACATCTTATAACTACATCAAAGAAAAAAACTCTCTGAGATTTACACCGATTGTGGTTGATACCGCAACTACTACTCCATTAGCAAATACTGTTTCAGTTGCAACATCGTCAGTTGATACTAGTAAGTGGAAGACTTACAAAAATGATGAGCTTGGATATAGTATAAGTTATCCCGAAGATTTGATAGTAAATTATGATGAATCGAAATTAATCTTAGTTTTTCCAGCAAAAAATTATTTTCATTGGCCATTGTTGGATGAAGTCAAACTTTCACTTATAGCTACCTCATCTTGTATTACCGGAAATGCTTCAACTACCGAGTTATCTATAAACGATAGAACGTATACAGTAGAGTCTGATCTTGTAGATGTTGCTATGGGTTCTAGATGGCATGAATCTGTATATTCTATTGACAGAGAAGGAACTTGTTACAAGATTACTACTTCTATTCGCGGGACGAATGGTGCCGGTTTCTATGTCGATGATCAGATCTTGATAAAAAAGTACGACAATCAGCATGATATAGATTCTTCTTTAGTAAATAGTATTATTTGGGCAATACTTGGCACTTTTGAAAAGTTGAAAATTCCTGAAGGTCGGATTGAAGGTTAATGAGTCATTTATTTGGATATTTGCTCTAATTGTGGTAGATTTTAATAGAACCTTAAAAAGGCTCTATTTATATTAATTAATTATTATCTTATGAAGAAATCAACTTTATGGTCTCTTATTGTCCTAATTATTATCGTTGTCGGAATCGTTATATTTGGTAAAGGTTCAAAGCCAGATACCGCAAATAACACAACAACTCCAGGCGCTGAAGCGAGTTCGTCTCCTGTTCCAGTTATCGAAACCAGTAAGGTTTCATCAAAGACTACCAAGTTCGAAAACGTCGAATTGGGTTTTGCTGTGAATTATCCAACTTTGTGGCAAGCAGAAAATACTGATCGCGGTGTTAGATTTATTATTCCAATAGACAAAGATCAGGTATCGACTATGGCAACGCTACAAGCTGAAGTAACAGTTTATCCTTCGAAGTGTGCTTTTCCTCCAGTCACCACAATCAAAGAAAGAAGTACAGTTAAGATTGGTGATTTGAATGCAAATATGATTTCTATGTCCAATACGGTCCAAGGAAGATCATACTTCAACCGCATGTATTCACTTCAGAAAGAAAGTATTTGTTACATGTTCTCATTCACTTCAGTTGCTCTTTCAACAGAAAGTAAGGGTTTGACAGGCTCAAATGTTACACAAGCTCAAAATAATAATAAAGCAATCGTAAGTACATCGGACACTGAATTCAACAATATGGTCAAATCTTTTGTATTTGTTGCACCAAAGGCTGGTCAAGATGAAACAAAGGTTGCACCTGTAAAAAAATAATATGAAGAAAACAACAATTATAATTTTAGCAGTTGTAGCAATACTCGTTATATACGTTATTGGTTCATACAACAGCTTGGTCACTCTAAATGTTGCTGCCGATACTCAGTGGCAACAAGTTGAAACCCAATATCAAAGACGTTTTGATCTCATTCCAAACCTAGTCGAATCAGTAAAAGGCACAATGAAACAAGAGCAAGCCGTATTTACAGCTATTGCCGAGGCACGCACAAGATATTCTGGAGCAAGTACTGCAAATGAAAAGGCGGTTGCTGCGGGTCAAGTAGAGAGTGCGCTAGGTAGATTGTTGGTAATAGCAGAAAACTATCCTCAGCTCAAGTCTTCCGAGACAGTGCAGTCTCTAATGTCTCAGCTAGAAGGTACAGAAAATCGCGTAAGTACCGAGAGGATGAGATTTAACAAAAACGTAGAAGCCTATAATCTCAAAGTTATGCGTTTCCCAAGTTCAGTAATCGCATCAGTCTTTGGTTTTGACAATCGCGAATATTTCGAGGCTGTAGAAGAAGCTTCAAAAGCTCCAGAAGTTAAGTTTTAGAAAATTGAAGGATAGAGGGTTAGAGAGATAGAAAGCTCGAGTTCTTGAGAAACAAAATTTTCTATTTTACTAACTCTCTAATCCTCTACACATCTAATT
Source organism: uncultured Candidatus Saccharibacteria bacterium (assembly GCA_964630815.1). GTDB lineage: Bacteria > Patescibacteriota > Minisyncoccia > Phycocordibacterales > PALSA-1337 > C7867-002. The sequence continues at coordinate 12,737 of CAZVXQ010000008.1, forward strand.
CTCTATCTCTCTATCTCTCTATCTCTCTCCAACATGAAGAAATTATTAATTACGATTACATTCTTAATTACTCCTCTTCTCGTATCTGCTTACACAAGCCCTGGTAAACCACAGGGCTTTGTAAGTGACTTTGCAAATATAATTGATAGTTCAGCTAAGCAAAGTTTGGAAAATAAATTGCAGGAGCTAAATAATTCAAAAACGGCAGAGATTGCAGTTGTTACCGTAGCTGATCTCGGTGATGAGAATGTTGAAACATATGCCGTAAAACTTTTTGAAGAATGGGGAATAGGTAAAAAAGGAGTCGATAATGGATTATTACTTCTTGTGGCACCACAAGAAAGAGAGGTGAGGATTGAGGTGGGTTATGGTATGGAGAGTGTCGTAACTGATCTTTTAGCCAATCAAGTTATTCAAAAAGTGATCATACCGGAATTCAAAGCAAACAATTATTCGCGTGGTATACAGGAGGGTGTCGATTCTTTGATCGCAATAATAAATAATACAAGCGACACTTCTATTATAGCTGATACTTCAAAATCGGATTTTGATGGAATAAATTTTGAATTTTTTGTTTTTCTATTCTTTTTATTCATTAGTTTTTTTGGTCAAATTCTAAGTAAATCAAAATCTTGGTGGATGGGCGGAATTGTTGGTGCGGGCATAGGAGTAATCATTAGTCTATTTATTGGTTTTATTTATTATGGCCTGATATCAATAATTGTTCTTGCTTTGCTCGGACTGTTATTTGACTTTATTGTTTCCAAGGGTGGTCCGCGTGCTGGAGGCTTCTGGGGTGGCGGAGGTTTTGGTGGAGGACATGGAAGTGGGGGATTCGGCGGCTTCGGTGGTGGCTTTTCTGGAGGTGGTGGAGCGAGTGGGAGATGGTAGGTTGCAATCTTAAATCTTAAAATTTAAATCTAAAATCTGGAATCGCAAGTTCGGATTGCAGATCTCAGACATCTGCATGAATTGCTCACGGTTCAAATCTGGTTTAAGATGTTATATCTCGTAGCAAGTGGAGGGTTCGCATAGCGGTCTAGTGCGCACGCTTGGAAAGCGTGTGTGGGGCAACCCACCAAGGGTTCGAATCCCTTACCCTCCGCAAAACAAGGAGCGAAGCGAACCCAGAGCTCATTATGCTAAATGAAATAAATAGCGTGAGTGCATTTTAGCAAGCGAAGCGACCAT
>CAZVXQ010000009.1:0-13674 GCA_964630815.1 uncultured Candidatus Saccharibacteria bacterium
ATCTCATACTGACCACCACCTCTCCCTGTTGCAATGGCTCCGACATAATTTTTCCCAATCTGAACCTCGTGTTTTTCCATTGGTGAGGAAAACAACAATACTTTTGAAGTATTTTTGAAAACATCGATAACTCTTCCAATCGGAACTTCTCCAACTGTATAAACAATACTTGAAGTAGAAATACCATCACTTGTTCCAGCGTCAATTATCAATTCATCATAAGCAACAAAAGGCGGTTTTTTTATTATAGGAGCAATTAGATATTCGGTCGATGTCGATATCTCCAAAATCTTTCTAAATTCTTCATTTTCATTTTCTATATATGAAATTACGGAAAGATTTGAAGAGTTTTTTTCAATCTCCTGTTTGAGTAAAGCATTGTCATTTAATAACTTTTCTCGTTCACTAAAACTTCCACTATTCATAGCATATTCAATACGCCAAAATGGACTAACAATAGTATTTACTAACGCCGGAATAAAATGAGGATAGAAATAATTGAAAACAGTAAAAACTATAACAATAATTACAGTTGTCCATAGGTAAACATTTCTAATCCAGTGATTTTTATTTCTTTCTATGTATGTCATCTTCGCTTTGCAATAGTATAGAATTATACTTATCTAGATTTTCCAAAATAATACCTGCACCGCGAGCAATTGCCGTCAATGGATCTTCGGCAATGGTCACTGGAATCTGTAAAGATTCTGATAATAATCTATCTAAACCTTTTATAAGAGCTCCGCCACCGACTAGAAATATTCCTCTTTTCATTATATCAGCCAGAATTTCTGGTGGTGTGGTCTCTATAACTTCACGAGTCGAATTGACGATAATCTCAATCGACTGACCGATGGCTTCTCGAACATCAGAATCAGTTATAACCACTTCTCTGGGTAATCCAGTAATTAGATCTCTGCCTCTAATAGTAGTTTCTAGTGGTTCACCCGGCACAACCGCTCCAACCGAAATCTTGATATATTCTGCAGTAGTCTCACCTATCAAAATTTTGAATTCATTTCTTATGTATGAAGTAATATCGTTATTGAGTTTATCGCCAGCAATTTTGAGACTCTTTGACTGAACAATACCACCAAGAGATATGACAGCAATGTCTGCAGTTCCACCACCAATATCCATAACCATACTACCTATGGGTTCAAATATAGGCAATCTAATACCGACTGCTCCAGCTATGGGTTGCTCAACTACATAAACCTCTCTTGCCCCAGCATTCTTGGTAGCGTCACGGACTGCTCTAACCTCGACATTTGTAACACCAGAAGGTACTCCTACCACAACACGAGGACCTAGAAGTTTTTTTGGCATGTATTCGCCCGCCTGCTTTAATAAATATGCAATCATCTCTTCTGTAACTTCAAAGTCAGAAATTACTCCGTCCACCAAAGGCCGAACGGCTTTTATATGTGCCGGAGTTCTTCCAAGCATCTCTTTTGCAGTTCTTCCTACAGCAACAACCTGTCCAGTCTTTTCGTTCACGGCGACTACTGATGGTTCAGAAACAACTATGCCTTTGCCCTCAACATACACGAGAGTGTTTGCAGTACCGAGATCGATACCAACATTATTGGAGAGTTTATTCAGAATTTTTTCTTTTGTCTCCTTGAAATTCATATATGTGAACATTATCACAAAGGTAAAAAAAGAGGAACATGTATGAAAATATGAGGAATTAATACTTGTTTGCAAATTTACATCTTTGGTATATTGTTTCCAAAACGAGCACAAAGGAATTAATATGGCAAATGGAGAGACTTGTAAATATTGTGGTCGTCAAGAGTCAGACCACAATCATTTCACAATGTTAAGTTTCGAAGACAAATGGTCTAAGAAAGGCAAGCATAAGTATTCACTTGGTAATTGCCCAGGGTTTGTCTCTGATAATCCAAAACAAGCAAAAAAGAATTCTAAATAATTGACAAATTATATTTCACTAGGTAATATGCAAAACGATCTGGTTTCTTGACGATCACCACCAGCTGAGGTGTGAGTCTGAAAAAAACCAGGGGGCGAGCACGGCCTTCTCGGCCGAGCACCGCGTCGTGGCTCATCTCCGATGAAGCCCGTCTCAGCTGCCAGCAAGGGGTTCGACTCCTTGCTGGTTTTTCATTATCCTGAACATACCAAATAGCATGACCTACTTCCTTCGGCGATGTTTTTTATTCATACATGCAATATACCAATATACATCTCAAATAAAGGGTACTTAAGAGATTAAACCTCAAAGAGTGCAAAACGCTTGACAATTAGATAAAGTATGATAAACTACTTTTAGACATAAGGTTACGACCCGAACCCCCCCGTAGACCGAATTGCTGAGAAGATATGCAATTCGAGAGGGGGGGGGTTTTCATTTATTATCGAAATCAATTTGTCATCAATCATTTCGCCACCGCAACCGCATCTTCAAAGGCTATCGATAGAAGTCTTGAAGCACCATCCGCACCCATTGTGACACCATAAATAATTCCGGCTCGGGACATTGTTTCGCGGTTGTGAGTGATGAGGATGAGTTGAGAACGCTTGGAAAGATTTTCAATCATGTCACTGTACTTCTTTGAATTAGCTTCATCCAAAGCCGCGTCGGTTTCATCCAAAATGATAAATGGTGGTGGATTGACTTGAGAAATTGCAAACAAAAGAGCGATCGAGGTTAGAGCACGTTCACCACCAGAAAGCATCATGAGACCTTTCACTCTCTTTTTTGGTAATGAAACATTAACATCGAGACCTTCAAGACTGTTTTTATCTTCCTCAATCTCTTGTCTGGAGCCAACTTCTCCATACTCATCATCATTTCCGCCAAGTAAATTATTCAAATCGTCGATGTCAGAAACTTTTTTCTTCTTTATCTCTTTGACCACATCGAGCGATGCGCTACCACCACCAAACATCAAAGTAAAATAATTGTTAAACTCGCTATTGATCTTTTGAATGCCGTTTTTGAATTCAAAATCAATCTTAACGTCGAGATCACGGATTAGATTATGAAGTTCGTCTTTGGCCTTCGACAGATCCTCGAGTTCTTTCTGTAAGAAAATATCTCTTTGCTCGGTTTCTCTACATTCTTTCAAGACTTCTACGCCAGCTCCTGCACCATAATCTTCTAGACGAATTTTATTACGTTCAATTTTCTTTTTTCTTTCTTCTTGAGCACCCCTATCGGTTTCATCAAAACCATTTGCTGTGGTACTTTGCGTATTGTCACCGACATTATTGTGCAACAAATCCTTATACTCGGTTGCTTCCCTGCCGACCATTATGCCAGCCTGACCCAATTCTTGTTTGAATGAGGCTTCGGCCCGAATCACAACTTCTAGTCTATTATTCAAAAATGCCAAAGTGTTTCTGATTTCATTTTGTCTAGCTATTATTTTGAAAATATTCTTTTCAGCTTCACGGTCTGTATCTTTCTCTCTTTCTATAGTCTCGCGAAGTTGATTGTACTCAAGAGTTAATTCTCTTTCGCGATTCTTTAGAGATTCTATTTTGATCTCGACTTGATGTTTTTCACTACTTAATTTTTCTATTTCAGCAGTAGATTCGCCAATGAGAGCTGAATCCGTCTTGGCTCGATGACCAGCAACGAATGAACGCAAGAGATTTATAACTTCACGAAAAAGCTGTCCTACATCACTAACAGTATTCAACGTCTCAATTTTTGTAATAACATCCTCAACATCACGAAGATAAACAGTCTGGAAAGCTTCTTGCTTCTGACGAATTTGTTCTTTTTCTATAGTTCTTTTGTTGGCATTTATCTCGCCATCAATTCTGCCTAGATCACGTACCAAAGTGTCTCTCTCCTCTCGAAGATCTTTTAATTTTTGCTCGAGAGTGAGCAATTGTGCTGTTTGCTTATCAGAAGATTTTGATTCGGTAATTATTTTTTTTGCCAAAGTCAATTCGTTTTCCAATTTCTGAGATTCTGCCTTTGGCTCCTTGAATTCATTTTCAATTTTGGCTTTTTCATTCTTTATATATGTTTCCTCGATGGCAAAATACTCACGATACATCGTTATAAGCTCTTTGCGTAGCTCTTCTGCTTTTTCGACTTTTTCTACTTGTTTCTTCAAAAATCGAAGATGGGGAGCAATCTCTTTTCGCAAAGATTCAACTTGTTTCATATTTTCCTCTGTCTTCTCAAGTTTGCGAATACTCTCTAACTTTTTCCATTGATATATTTTGAGACCAAGCGCATCCTCAATCATCTCTCTCCTTTCGCGGATTGAAGCACCAAGAATACGATCTGCTTCACCTTGAGAAATAATGTGATGTCCCGTTGCGCCAATATGAGCCGATGCTAGTAGTTCGACGATATCCTTGAGACGAACTTGACTGCCATTCAAAAGGTATTCATTCACTCCATCACGATTAACTACACGTTCGATACTAACATCTTCGAAATCAATAGATGGAAAAAGTCGACGAGTATTGTCGAAAGTTAGTTTTACACTCGCTCGGTTTGCTCTTGCTATAGAAATAGAATCGCCTCCACCGTTCCAAATCATATCTTCACCTTTTTTACCTCGAAGGGATTTGATAGATTGTTCTCCCAAGACAAAACGAAAAGCCTCAGCAATGTTAGATTTGCCTGAGCCGTTTGGACCAACGATGCCTGTGATCGTTGAGGTAAAATTGAGGCTCGCTCTTTTTGCAAAAGATTTGAAGCCAGAAAGTTCGAGGGATTTTAGGTACATATAAATACGCATACAGAGGTGTCACCTCTGTAATAGATATTGTATCGCGTTTAGTGGAAGTTCGCATCCGCGAGGCGAGGCCTCGAGGAGTTTTCAACCGCGCATTATTGATTTCTAGGCGTTATTTTAATTTCTGACCCGCGAGGCGAGGCCTCGCGAAAAAAAACAAAGCCGAGGAAAACCCCGGCTTGAAATTTGTGCTGCATGTGCAAGTCAGTTTCCCTGACAGGAAAGCATGTGTGCTTTGTAGCATTCGGAACAGATCCTCATACGACAATGATCACAGATCTCACAACACGGGACAATGTGAGAAATCGATGCACCGTTGGGTCCGTGACACTCACAGATACAGACTCCATCGAATGCCTGCCTATCAGTTTCCGGGAGTTGAAAAGTAAGAGAACGATAGAGGGCATCAAATGTCCTTCTTCTGTTGTCTTTGTTCATATTCCCTCAAATCCTACAACTTATTTATTTACTAGTCAAACAGAGGTGTCACCTCTGTTTCTCTGCCCTACCACCCCTTCACGGCCAAAGCCTTCTCAGCTGCTTGTTGTTCTGCTTCTTGTTTCGAAGGTCCGATGCCAGTTGCAATTTGTACATCTCTCAAAAAGACGCCGAGAGTAAACTTTTTGTCATGATCTGGACCAACCTCCTTGAGAGTCTTGTAGGAAGGTGTGATACCAACTTTCTCTTGTGCTTTTTCTTGAAAACGACTCTTAGCATCAATCCATGTTTTATTAGCGACAATTTCTTCTATATCAATAACATTCAAAATATGTTCAGAAATAAAATTGGCAGCAATATTGTATCCTTGATCAAGATATATTGAACCTATGATTGCTTCGACAGTATTTGCAAGAATGATCGAACGAGCACGACCAGTGTCTTTGGTCTCGCCTTTTGATAGTAATATATAATCATTGAGGCCGATATGCTCAGCGACCTTGGTAAGACTTACTGTATTTACGATTGCCGAACGATATGCTGTAAGTGCACCTTCTGCCTTTTGCGGATATTTTCTATACAAAAAACTAGTCACAACCAATTCCAAAACAGCATCGCCGAGAAACTCCAAGCGTTCGTTGTGTTCCATGCCTTTTGTGCGATTTTCATTGAGATACGAACGGTGAGTACAAGCAATCTCCAAAAGTCCAATATCTGCAAAAGTTACTCCGATATGTTTTGCAAGTTTTTCAAAATCTTTCTTCATATTATTATTCAAATTATTTCTGACGGAAGTATTTCGTATTGTTTGAGTAAGAGTCGATTATTTGCTCTCTGTAAGTATTTTTATTGATTGAGTGACTATAGGCAAAATATCATTATAAAAATTAAGTTCAAGAATATCTGCCAACTTAAACCATTTTGCATCATCCAAACCTGGCTTATCTGCCAACTTTAGATCAGTAAATTTTGATTCGGCCAGATAATAATGAACCTGCTTTCGGATTTTACCTTTTTCTGGATCATTGGCAATGTATTCATTGGAACCGAGATCGGCAATAATCTTTACATCGAGACCAACCTCCTCTTTGACTTTGGAAATTGTGCCATCCTTCGGATCTACCCCATCCAATATCTTGCCTTTTGATAAAGTCCAATGTCCAAACACATCATGAACAAATGCCAAATATATCTCCGCACCATCCCTAGCGCAAATAACTGCACCACCGAGATGTTGGATAGGCATACTCTCATATGGAATATCAGCAATCTTGTGTTTTGCAGGTGAGACAGCATCTTTGTCTGGTTCACCAAGTTCTTTGTAAACAGCTCCCATGACACCATTTATAAAACGTCCCGATGTCTCACCGCCAAAAGTTTTGCCAAGTTCGATCGCTTCATTAATAGCAACTTTTGCTGGTACATCTTTGCGATCAGAAAAGAGCAATTCGTATAAACCAATACGAAGTACATTACGATCAATAGGAGAAATTTTATCTAGTGGCCAATCCGGAGCAGCTTTTTCAATAATATGATTGAGGTCTTCCCTCTTTGCCAAAATACCTTTTGTAAGGTTTTCTATAAATGAGACATCAGACATGCCTGGCGCAAACTCAATAGAGTTTCTTTTTATGATACTTGAAATATCAATATCTTTCTGACCATTAAAATCCCACTCGAAGAGTGTTTGGAGAACTACTGAACGAGATAGGTGTCGATTTGCCATATTATTTAAAGAACAATTTCATTTTCTATTTATATCATTTTCAACTTACTTCGATCGGTTATCTCTAGGCCTTTGATTTGATTTTCTTTGGGGCCATATCGATGACCTTTCTTCCTTTATAAGAACCGCAATTCATACAAATACGGTGGCTCTGGTGCAAAGCGTTGCAATTTTTGCACTTAGAAAAATGAACTACCGTAAGAGCATGATGTGATCGTCTATTATTGCGATGTGAGCGCGTTGCGCGCATTCGGTTTACCATGACTCTAATATTACACATTTTTATTTTTTGTGCAATAGTACCGAAATAATTTGTGCCGGGGAGAGGACTCGAAGCTTACAGCTTCTGTACAGGCTTCGTATAGTACTCACCCTCTCTTCGGTCGGGTTCCGTTCCATATACTCAGCCTTTTCGAGCCCTCTCTCGCAAGGCACGAAGGCGCCTTGCTCCCGGCACAAAAAACGCTTCGCTGTTTTTTGTGCCGGGGAGAGGACTCGAACCTCCACCAGTTGCCTGACATGCTCCTAAGGCATGCGTGTCTACCAATTTCACCACCCCGGCTTGGGGTCCGCCCAGTTGGATTCGAACCAACGACCAATCGCTTAAGAGGCGAGTGCTCTACCGGACTGAGCTATGGGCGGATATAAAAATTCACACAAAATTTATTCTGACAAACAAAACTGTATCAGATTTAGAGCTTTATATCAAGGTAAAATAGACCCTCTTTTCCGCCGCATTGACAACTATCCAGTTTTGTATAGTATTGTTATTAGAAATGAGTACATCGACAACCAGTGGTGATGGCGATAAAAAGCCACCAGACGATTTGATCAAGGGCCAAGAAGCCCTAGAACGGTTGAGGCGGGCTCATGCAACTGAACCGCCTAAGGAAGAAGCTAAACCGATCAAGTTGTTTATACCAAGCATTACACACCCATACGACAAGAAAAGACCCGATGAAGACCCTGCCAAATCTGTAAGGCATGGCTTCGGGGAGCGAAAATTAACCAAAAAAGATCGCATAACTCTATGGGTCAGATTGGTATCAAGAATACCAAAAGATCTGGCAGATAAGCACAACGCGGAAGTTGATGCTGAACTAGCGAGACAAGAAACTCCGTCAGGATCTGGAGATATTTCGAATGATAGATCCGTTTCTGATAAAAACCAGTCAACCAAAACCCGCCCAAACAAGAAATTGCGAGGGCAAAAAATAAAGTCACGGTTGGAAACATTCCGACTGTGGCTAAGAAAGAGGACTAGTATGGCAACACCTACATCTGGAAATCCAGCACCTGCAGCGCCTGCTCCGGCAGCACCTACACCTGGAGCTCCTGCTCCAGCAACACCCGCAGGACCTGCTCCAACAGCTCCCGCCCCAGCAGCACCTGCTTCTGGAGCTCCTGCTCCGACAGTACCGGCCGCAACGGCTCAAACTGCTCCAGCAGCGGCCCCTACACCACCCGCAGGAAATCCTGCGACACAATCGGGAACGACTACTGGCACAACGGCTGGTGGAGCACCTGCTTCTGGAACAGGGCAGACGGGAGGACCTGTGCAGAATGCCCCTACTGCTCAAGCGGCACCTGCACCTGCAACGCCCACAGCGGCACCCTATGTGGTCTATCCCCCATCGTCACCATGGTGGAACTATTCACTGGCGATTGTTGCACTGGTCGCTTTGACGCTTGGACTATGCTTCTACGTCTATCGCGACCAAGACGTGGTGCACGAAAACCGCCGATCATTCGAGGCGCAATCGGCTGCTCAAGCCGAAAAGGCTCGAGCCGCTGAGGAAATCGAAAGAGCTCGAGGAGTGCAAATCCGTGCCATCGATGAAGTCAATCAGCTGAAGCAGGAAGTTGAGGGAATGCGGAGGCAAAATCTCCAAATCCCTCCTCCCGTGTTTCAGACGATTCCACCCACACAGCCGGGAACAGTCCCGACACCCTCACAGACTCCGGCACAGCTAGCTCCGGAAACAAAGGAATCCGGAAGCTCGCACACTGTGACGAACAACATCACCATCGTACACCGTGTCGAAGTTCGACACGAGAATCCGGTGTTGACCATCATACCGAACGGGTACTGGTCAGCAACACCGATGATCAATCAGTACGGACACCATCAGCAGGGATTCAACGGTTTCTACAATCAGTATGGCTGGTAGTAGTTTCCAAGGAACCTTTTCACCTCCCCCTCATGCGCTTCGGCGTGTGGGGGTGGATTTTTTATATAGTAAAATCACACAATTTTAATAGCTCTATTAAGCCATATTTCCAAGCTCCAAAAATTGACAATCGCTGTTTTTTATGCTAATATCAACACGAAACAGTTAGTAGTTGATTCTTGTGAATCGACTACGTTGAAAACTTCAACCACAGAAAAAACAAATGAAACAGTTCGGAAATCCTGTTAGTGCCGCAATTCTCGGTGTGATCATCGGTCTCGTAGGATTGGGAGGTACGTTCATGTTCCTCTCGTCTGGTTGGTTTTCGTGGATTGGCCTCGCCATGGTCGTCGCGGGGGCGTCGATCTGGTTTGCCGGAGAGAAATCCTTAAAAATGGATCCGCCGACCGCGGGACTTCTCCATTTCTGGAATCAGCCAATCGAAATTTATGGTAAACCAGTAAGCGTGAGAGGTAAAACTCTTATTGCTGATTGGTTTCCTATTTACATATCACTGGTAGAATGTGACATGTCGAATCATGATAAGGACTTTCCTGTCGCGGTACAATCTAAGGAAGGAACTAACCTTGAGGGCCGAATCTCTATCACTTACTACGCAAACGAGGATGACCTTGTCGACTTCGTCAGTGCAGGTAACTCGTTTACCGAGATCGATGTTCAGATCGATGACATTGTTACGAGTGTTCTAAAATCTGAAGCAGCCAAACGACCAAAAACTGAGCTAATGACTGACACTCGAGAAGTTGCCAAGATTATCTGGCAGACACTAGAAAAAGGCTCAGATCATGACGGGGAGGCATCAAAGTCGTTCGGAATCACGATCAAGAAGGTTCAAGTAATACTATCACCTTCTAAAGAAGTCAAAACTGCAATGGACTCACCTACAATCGAGGAATATCAGCGTGATGCGGAGAAGAGCGAGTATACTACAAATCTTCAGGCTGCTCAGACTCTTCAAAAAGCTTACGCAGCTGATCCTCACAGAGTTGGTGCTGTTCCTAGTCTTGAAACCTGTCTCCAACAGGTCCTAACACAGCGCCTGATCCGTGATGGCAAGGCATCTGAAATCAAAGGTGCCGGCAGAATCTTTGGTGTCGTAGGAACGTCTACTACCACAGGAACAACAACACCCTAAGACTCCATGACTAAGAAAAGTAAAATCATGACCGTTGCCCTCATCGGCTTAATCACCTTGGTGGTGTACAAGTTCTGGTCTGGGCAATGGGATGTTGGTTGGATCACACACTCCCCCACCGATATCGTCCAAGACGGTTCGAACACCTTCCGTCTTCGAGGTTCGACAACGAAACCGGCACCCGCCGTAACACAAACCGAACCCCTCGAGGGTACGGTCACTATCACGGGGAAGGCGTGGGAACACGCTCCTAGCAAGAGCTGTTTCATTCCCGGTAAGTGGCTCAACGCGTATATAGTGACGCCGGGGATCCACTGGCAGGTGCAGTTCGACAACGACCCCAAAAGGGTCTTCGATCTTTACCCCAAGGATTGGAAGACCAACTCTGTCTTGGTCGTGACTAATACTCACAACTTGCAGAGGTGGAGAGTCAATCCGAAATACCATGACCGCGACACTGTTGCGACTGTGGTGTGGAGGATCGAGAGCGTGCAGGCAGAGTGATCTGATCTGCACCACAACAGGCCGAGGAGCTCCGCTCCTCGGCCTGCATTTTTTATACCTAAAGTGTATTTAGCCTCTCACTTTTTTACTTCCAGAATATCCGAGAACCACCCACCTAGTTCGCCAAATCTTTTACAGTATTTGAAACAAAATAAATAATTCCCCAAGCAGAAACCATAATAAATATTCCAATTGATCCCCACAACATAGTCATTTTACCCTTTTCTCTTGCACTCTCGTCTGCACCATGAAGAACAAATTGTAAAGCGCCATAGACGAAATACAAAACAGCAAGACCAAACATTAGTTGAATTACTGGATAAACAATAATATTTATGAGTGGATTAACTATATTGCCAAAAGCCGTCATATCGACGGCTGCTTCGGCAATAGAAATTTTCAGCAATGAAAACATCATTTATTATTGAACCAATGGAATCTGATTTGCTGGAATACCACCATTTTGAGTACTATTTCCCAAATTTGGAATTGCTTGATCTGTAGGAGTCGTTTTGAATGTATTTGTAAATATATTTACCAATCCCCAAATAGAAACAATGATAAACAAGCCAACTATACCCCAAAGAATATTAATACCAGCATCTTTCCTATCTGCACCAGCTGGTTTGATGAAATATTGTACAACGTTCCAGACAATGAATATTACTGCAAGAGCAACAAGAATGTAAGTAAAGATATTACCAATACCCAAGAGTCTAGTTGAAAGATTATTTACATTTGTAATAGGTGATAGAGCCTGAGCTGATGCAATTGCTGGAATAGCAAATGCTATAAGTGCGATGATTTTTTTCATAGTAATTGTTATTAATAATTTATTACTTTGTTAATTATAACCCCTACACCATCACAAGCAAATGATGATGTGGATATTATTATGGACGATTCATAAATGGGTTTACCTCAATAGTATTTACATCTACCCCACTATTTACACCATTCCTATTAATAAAATTTGCATTAGGAAATCTATTTTGAGGAATATTTGGATTGGTATAAAAAGTATTGACCAGAATATTAACCAAGCCCCAAATTGAAACAATAACAAAAAGACCAATTATTCCCCATAAAATATTCATACCAGCATCTTTCCTATCTGCACCAGCTGGTCTAATAAAATAATGAACTGTATTCCAAATAATATAGATAACTGCCAAACTGATAAGAAAATAAATAACAATATTTCCAATGCCAATCAACCTGGTTGAAAGATTATTTATATTTTTTATTTCAGAAAGGTTCTGAGCAAAAACCAAAGCGGGAAAGAATGCGAATATCAGAGAGAAGACTTTTTTCATATTATCGCGGAAAAAGATTATTAATACCTGTCCATGTACCAGGACTACCAGTACCAAGATCAAAGGTTGAAATCAAAATATTTACCAAACCCCATAATGATAATATTATGAAAAAACCAACAACACTCCACAATACATACAGAGCCGCTTCGGCTTTGTTGACTTTCTCTGGTTGAATAAAATACTTGATCACATACCAAACAAACATCACAACAGCAAAACCCATCATAAGATACAATGCCATATTGAAATACTGGGCAATCTTCCCTACCAAATCACTAAGTTTCATATTGGTTGCCGCCAAAGTAATGCTTGGAGAAAAGATTAGTAAACTTAAAAATATTTTGATGTTGTTTTTCATTTTTATAAATTATCTACCTTGTGTTGCTCTATTTGCACTTTCAATGACCGATGGATTGACTGTGCCAGTTGCCGAAATCGTATTGATCACCACTTGAATAATAACTCTCGCACCTATAACAACAGCGACACCAATCACCAACCAAAAAAGCTGTTTGTGCAACTCTTCTATTTTCTTTGCATTACCCTGAGCAGCATTTGTAACATATTGAAAACCGACATAAATAAACATTAAAACTGCAAAAATTATGAACAAATATGTAATAATCTCTATGAAAGCCTGAATAAGATCACCCACTGAGTTTATGTTTTTATTGAGAGGGTTTTGAAGGGTGAAGATGTTGGATTTTGTTTCTACCGGCGCGCTTACAGCAGATTTATTACCTTCAACTGGAGCGCTTACAGCAGACTGAGCATTTACAAAATCTTTTTGAAAAATAAAGATCATTATTAATAACAAACTTGCAGAAATATATTTAGTCAGTTTTTTCATATAATTATAATCCTAACAAAACTCCGTAACCGTTTGTCCCTGTCAACCATTCCAAAATCTGGTACACAATAAACCAAGCTGCCAACATTATTATAAACCCCTTAGCCAATGATGGGAAGATGTCGTGTGCTCTCGAAATATTTGCTGGCTTACCACTAATATAGAGATAACCAGCAAAGAGCAAACCGGCGACCGCAAAAAGTACGCCAACAGTCATGGCAATATTTATAAGATGCTGTATTTGCATCATAAGTCCTCGAAAGTCACAGGGTATGAAATCTGGATTCTTGAAACCAGGCTCAATCTTTCTCGTTGCCGGATTGTATGCAATTAACTCTGCAGGACCATCACAAATTAGTAATCTAAATTTCGAACTGTTTATATTTGTATACTCGGGATTAGGCTGTCCTGAATTGGTATTTGCATTAGCAGGTACTGAAGCTCGTGGACTAGATGAAACCGAACTATTATCTGCATTTACTGGAGAACTAACAGCGGATTGAGCTTCGACTGAAAGTACATGAAAGATATTAAATACGACGAAACAAACAAAAGCTATAATTATGAATCTATTCCTCATATTATTGAACTTGTCGTAAAGCCACATCGTAAAGATCGCTAGTATCTTTTATGGCCTGTTCGATTGATTTTTTATTACTATTAATTGTTTGAATCAAATTAGCAAAAATCTGTTTTGATTGAGCGAGGTCTAGATCTAACCAAGTCTTGGAAATCAAAGCGGAATCATTAAATATTGTTATGTACGGATCAGTACTACCC